>JALSHE010000011.1 GCA_026982415.1 Robiginitomaculum sp. | reverse complement strand
AGTGTCGCTTTGTTAGCCGTGCCGACATTAGCATCGGCAAGTGATGCGGGTTGGTATGTGCGTGGTAATGTGGGTTATGGAGTGATGACCGATGTTGATTTAACTGGCGATTTAATTGGTGGTGTTGAAGGCGAAGGTAATGCTGCAGGCTCATTGGGCGTTGGCTATGCATTCGGTAATAACTGGCGCATGGAATTGGACGCTACCCAGTTGTGGAACGATATGGGTGCGATTAGCCAGGCCGGCAACACATCTTCCGATATGCGTATAACCACTGGTATGCTTAATGCCATTTATGACTTCTCAGATTTTGGTAGCTGGGAGCCTTATATTGGTGCTGGTATCGGTATTGCCCGGGGTAAATTGAGCGCTGCTACGTATAGTCAGCCAACGGGAACAATCGCGGGGCCGCTTAACAGCCCTACTTGTCCTGGTACAAATGTTTGTTCATTCAGTGATTCTGATACTGGTGTTGCCTGGCAATTACTGGCTGGTCTTGGTTATAAAATCACAGATAATTTAACATGGGATACGCAGTATCGTTATTTAAATGCGGGTGATTTTGACTTTACTGGTCTTGGCCAGAACCTTCAGGTGCCTGTTGGCGCTGGTGTTCTTGGTACGGGTAGTAGCATCGCTACATCAGCTTCAGGCGCAGGTAGCCATTCTATTTTGACAGGCTTGCGCTACCGCTTCGGTGCCAAGACCAAAGCGGCACCGCCGCCCCCACCGACACCAGTACCGATAGCACCTTCGTACATTACCTGTAATGATGGTTCACAGGCACTGACAATATCGGATTGCCCGAAAGCAGTCATGGCAAAAACCTACCTTTGCTCTGATGGTGCTACCACAGTAACGGATTTGAACAACTGTCCGAGGCAAGTTGTTGCCCCGGCACCGCCAACATTTAGTTGCCCGGACGGAACACTGGTTTATGACCGCGCGTCTTGCCCGATTAGACAAGTCGTATCAATTTGTGATGCGGGTGCGACAAATTTCGTTGTCTATTTCCCGTGGGATAAATCACAATTGACTGACCAAGCTAAAGCAGTCGTTGCTAATGCGGCTGGTATTGCTAATCAGTGTGGTATTTCCAATATCACCATTGAAGGCCATGCGGATAGCTCCGGCGCGCAAAGCTATAATCTCGGCCTATCCAGCCGACGTGCTAACCGTGTTGAAAGCGAACTACGCACGAACGGTATCACCACGTCGAGTATTACCAAGTCAGCTAAAGGTGAAACGGCTCTGGCTGTAAATACTGGTGACGGTGTGCGCGAGCCGCTGAACCGCCGCACAGAAGTGGTTATTCGCCTTATTCCGGGTAGCAATTTAACGCGCTAAACTGGGTAAATTTCTGAATAAAGACGCTCCACTATGGTGGGGCGTTTTTTTATGAATAAACCTGTTATTCCCGCAAAAATTTGATAGATTGCAGGCATTGTTCCAGACGAATCTGGCCATATAAAACAAGAAACTCAATGTCACATATAGAAACCAAATTTTCAAAACTTGAATTGAGCAAAGAAGAGCAAGCTGTCTTGTCCGCAATAAGTGAGCGACAATCAGTTATGCAAGACAAAGTCATTGCCTGGTCGCATATAAACTCCGGTTCCCATAACTCGGACGGCTTACAAACTATGCGGGCGGAATTAATTAAAGCCTTTTCGGTTCTACCGGGTGTTGTAACCGAACCAGATTTATCACCGGGGCAATATGTAGATCCGGACGGCATCAAGCGCAGCATAACCTACGAGCCAGCTATGTTGCTCACGGTACGCCCCGACGCAGATATTCAAATCGTGTTCACCGGCCATTATGATACAGTGTTCCCTGAGAATAGTCATTTTCAAACCACCACAATTCTGGGTGATACCAAAGCTGGGGAAGCTATGCTCGGCGGGCCAGGCGTTGCTGATATGAAAGGCGGTATATTGGTGATGTTAGAGGCGCTCAAAGCCTTTGAAGTCACCAAAAATGCCCGAAAAATAGGATACTCCGTTCTCCTAAGCCCCGACGAGGAAATAGGCTCTCCCGGGTCTGCACCATTGCTGGCTAAGCTCGGGCGCAAAGCCCATATCGGCTTGACCTACGAACCCTCCCTTGCCGATGGTTCTCTAGCTGGCGCCCGTAAGGGCAGCGGAAATTTTGCTATTGTCATAAAGGGCCGAGCCGCCCATGCAGGCCGAGAACATCATCTGGGCCGCAATGCAATCAACGCTATGGCGCGGCTCACTGTGGCTATGGACGGCTTGAACGGGCAGCGCGAGGGTGTGACATTCAATATGTCGAAAATAGACGGGGGGGGTGCGGTCAACATTGTACCGGAATTGGCTGTTGGCCGGTTTAATGTGCGGATGGTTGAAGAAGATGACCAGTTATGGATAACCGACAGATTGGCCGAATTGGTGGTGGCCGCAAATGCGGAGGACGGTATTACGGCAGAGCTTACAGGCGCTTTCACCCGCCCGCCAAAACCCATGGCACCTGCAAATGCACTGGTGTTTGACTGGGTCAAGCAAGCAGGCAATGCCCTCGGCCTAGACATTAAATGGACACCAAGCGGTGGTGTGTGTGAGGGCAATAATTTATGGGCCAGTGGGTGCCCCAATGTAGATACGCTGGGGGTACGCGGCGGCGAAATTCATTCCGACCGAGAGTTTGTAATACTGTCTAGTCTGACTGAGCGGGCGCGATTGTCGGCTTTGATTCTCATGAAGATCGCCAGCGGTGAATTTGATGCAAAACAGGCCAAAAAAATGGCACTTAAACACAAATAAAGTAAAGAGGGATAACATGCTAATAGTCAGGCCAGCGCGTACCGATGATTTGCAAAGTTTCATAGAACTCGCCCGCGCCGCAGGCTCTGGGTTCACCTCTTTGGCTGTTCCGGACGCTGACCTGGAAGCGCGCTTGGCCAAATCGGTAAAGAGCTTTGATGCTAATATCGACGCGCCAGGTGACCATATTTATTTGCTAATGCTGGAAGACAGTGAGACGGGCGAAATCGTCGGGGTCAGCGCCGTAAAAGCCAAGGTCGGCTTGAACAAACCGTTTTTCAGCTTCAAACTTCTCAAAATCGCTCAAAGCTCTAGCGCCGCCAACCGCCATTTTGATATGGATGTCATGCTGTTGGTCAATGAATATTCCGGTACCAGCGAGGTCGGAACTTTGTTTGTCAAAAGTAAAATGCGCGGTACAGGCGCCGGGCGCCTTATTTCCCAAGCCCGTTATATGTTAATCGCCGCCGCACCCGAAAGGATTGCCGACACTATAATTTCAGAGCTGCGCGGTCGGGTGGATGTTAGCGGTCATTCTCCTTTTTGGGAGAGTTTGGGGCGTAAATTCTTCAAAATGGACTTTAACGAGGCCGACGAAATCACCGCTTCGACGGACAATCAATTTATCACAGATTTAATGCCTAAATACCCGATTTATTTGGATTTATTAACAGAGGAAGCACAGGAGGTTGTCGGCAAAACTCATCCTGACGGTGTCGGCGCCCGTAGGCTTTTGGAAGCTGAAGGTTTCCGTTTTGACGGTTATGTGGACATATTTGACGCTGGCCCAACCATGGCGGCTCCGCGCGACCAAATACGAACAATCAAGGATTCTCATGTGCTAACCGTAGTTCAACAATCCGGTGCAAAATCAAGCCATAGAGCTTTGGTCAGCAATGAGCGGGTCAAGGACTTTCGAGCCGTATTTGCCCGAGTTAGTTTCGAAGATGACGGCTTACATCTAGCATCTGATGCCATAGAGTCTTTGCGATTACAACCGGGCGATAAAGCGCGGGTATTTGCTACAAGAATAGGAATTTGAGGATGTCTAAAGGAAATTATATTAATGGTCGTTGGCAAGGGGCGGGTGGCCATGAATTTACCAGTATTGATCCGGCCAGTGGTGCGCAAATTTGGCAAGGTGGGGCATCCACACTTGCAGATGTAAATTCAGCGTTCCGGGCGGCTGCAAATGTTTTTGAGGCTTGGTCCGAGACATCTTTGGATGCGCGACGCGACATAGTCCTGCGTTTCAAGGAAATCGCTTTGGCCAACAAGGACAATTTGGGGGAATTGATCGCTCGCGAGACCGGGAAAGTGCTTTGGGATGCTAACGGCGAAGCGGGCGTGATTGCTGGCAAAGTTGATATTTCGCTAAAATCCTATGCAGAGCGTACCGGAACTTCAAGTGCGAAAACAGCATTTGGCCGCGCAGATTTACAGCATCGTCCTCACGGCGTTATGGCGGTGCTCGGGCCTTATAATTTTCCGGCACATCTGCCTAATGGTCAAATTATTCCAGCGCTTATCGCCGGGAATACGGTGGTTTACAAACCAAGCGAGCAGTGCCCTGCGGTCGGGGAGTTTATGACTTCCCTATATGAACAAGCGGGATTCCCGCCTGGTGTCATTAATATGGTGCAAGGCGCTCGGGAAACTGGTGCTGCCGTGCTCGACCATCCGGACGTTGACGGGGTGTTGTTCACGGGGGCGGCGGGAACGGGTAAATTTATCCACGAGAAATTCGGCGGACGACCTGAGATTATTCTGGCGCTTGAGCTTGGTGGTAACAACCCGCTCTTGCTATGGGATGTTGCAGATGTCAGTGCTGCGGCCAGTATTATTGTGCAATCAGGATTTATTACATCGGGTCAGCGTTGTACCTGTGCGCGGCGAATATTGCTTCCTGAGGGCAAAGCAGGCGACGCGGTTCAAGACGCTGTGGTGACCATAGTGGAGAGCATGAAAGTTGGTGCTTGGAATGATGCGGAGGAAGCCTTTATTGGCCCCGTGATTAGTGCGGATATTGCCGGGCATGTGGTTGAACGCGCTCACAAATTGGGTGGGAAAATAATCCGCCAAACCGAAATTATGGAGCGCGGCCCCGCCTTTATCCGTCCGGGCATTGTTGATGTAACCGGGCTGCAAGTTCCCGACGAAGAGATATTTGGCCCGGTTATGCAAATCATTCGCGTGTCTTCTCTGGAAGCCGGGATTGCCGAGGCCAATAATACGCGCTTTGGTTTGTCCGCAGGTTTGATCAGTGATGATCCGAAAAACTGGGACTTGTTTCGGCGTAAAATTCGGGCGGGCGTGGTCAATTTTAACCGTCCGACCACGGGCGCGGCGGGCTTTTTACCGTTTGGTGGCCCCGGTGCTTCTGGCAACCATAGTCCGGGGGCATATTATGCCGCTGACTTTTGCGCCTGGCCTATGGCGAGCCAAATCGCAGATACGGTCGAGGTTCAGCCAGCAAAGGGGCTTTCCACATGCTAGCACGGGAAGCCAATTATGATGGCCTCATAGGCCCGACCCATAATTACGGCGGGCTATCCCTGGGAAACCTCGCTAGTGCCAAAAATAAAGGCCTCATCGCAAGCCCGCGCGCCGCCGCTTTGCAGGGTTTGCAAAAAATGAAATTGATGGCGGACGCGGGACTGGTACAAGGCGTTTTGCCGCCGCAAGCCCGCCCGAACATCCCCGAATTACGCTTGATGGGATTTTCCGGGAGCGACGAAGATGTGCTGCAGGGTGCCTGGCGGGCTAATCCGGTTTTGGTACGCAATATGAGTTCCGCTTCCAGCATGTGGTCTGCCAATGCGGCCACGGTTAGCCCGTCTGCGGATTGTGCTGATGGTCGCTTGCACCTCACCCCCGCTAATCTTTCGACCATGTTGCACAGGTCTATAGAACACGCGCAAACGGGCAGGGCGCTGCGTGCCGCATTCCCAATGGCAATTGTGCATGATGCCTTGCCTATGCAATCTACATATTCAGACGAAGGCGCGGCCAATCATGTGCGGCTCTGTGCGGAACACGGGGATGCAGGTATAGAATTATTTGTTTATGGCCGAGACGCGCTTTTAGGGGGGGGCGGTACTGAGTTTCCTGCGCGCCAAACCCTGCAAGCCAGCCATATTATTGCTACCCGTCATCTCTTGTCTGGCACCCGCACCGTATTCGCCAAGCAGGCCGGGCGCGTGATTGACGCCGGGGCATTTCATAACGACGTGGTTTGTGTCGGGGCTAAGCAATGCTTATTCTACCACGAAGATGCATTTGAGGACACGGCAGGAACTTTGGCGGCAATCCGCAAGGCGGCGGACGGATTGTTCGAACCACAATTCGTCGCAGTATCCGGCGAGGATGTGCCGCTAGAAGATGCTATCTCGGCATATTTATTTAAC
>JALSHE010000010.1 GCA_026982415.1 Robiginitomaculum sp. | reverse complement strand
GCGCTAATGCGCTCTATTGAAATGGCGACAGCAGCGTTCGAGCGTGATGGTGGTTTGTCGGGAATGAGTACGGGTTTAAAAGATTTAAACAGCCAGCTCGGCGGGCTACATAAATCTGATTTGATAATACTTGCCGGACGGCCCTCTATGGGCAAAACCGCGCTGGCCACTAATATCGCTTTTTATATCGCTAAAGCCTATAAATCCGAGAAGGACGAAAAAGGCATAGAGCGCACCACGGACGGCGGCGTAGTCGGGTTTTTCTCTTTGGAAATGTCGGCAGATCAATTGGCCACACGTTTGCTAGCCGAGCAATCCGGTGTGCCGTCCAACAAAATCCGGCGCGGCGATATTACCCAAGCCGAATATGATGATGTGCGCGACGCCGCAGAAATGATCGAGAAAATCCCGCTCTATATTGACGATACGGGCGGGCTAACCATTGGGGCTTTGTCGGCGCGGGCGCGGCGGCTTAAACGCATGGTCGGGCTTGATTTGATCATTGTGGATTATTTGCAACTCCTCACGGGCAGTGGCCGTTCTAATGAAAACCGGGTGCAAGAAGTGACCCAAATCACAATGGGCCTCAAAGCCTTGGCCAAAGATCTGGACGTACCCGTTTTGGCATTGGCGCAGTTATCGCGGCAGGTGGAACAGCGCGACGATAAAAAGCCGCAGCTTGCTGATTTGCGCGAATCCGGTTCTATCGAGCAAGATGCGGATGTGGTGATGTTTGTTTACCGGGCCGAATATTATAAAGAGCGCGAAAAGCCCAATGATACCGACACCGAAGCCATTCACAAATGGCAAGAAGAAATGGACATATTGCACGGCAAGGCCGAGGTTATCGTCGGCAAGCAACGCCACGGCGCAATCGGCACTGTGCCGCTCTCGTTCAAGGCCGAGTTGACCAAATTTGGTAATTTGTCCTTTGACGACCGCTATAATGATAGCCAACATTAATGGCGCACATTAGAACCTATTCCTCCAGACCTGTCCTGACGGTGAACCTCACCGCGCTTGCGGATAATTATAAATACTTCGCGGGCAAAGCGGGCGGTGCGCGCATTGGTGCCAGCGTCAAGGCCGATGCTTACGGCCTCGGTGCAGGCATTGTTGGGCGCGCACTTTACGGGGCAGGGTGCCGGATATTTTTTGTTGCCCATGCAGGTGAGGGCAAAATTCTGCGTGCCTCTATCGGCACCAAGGCCAGCATTTACGTGCTTAGCGGTAACACGCCCCAAGACACGGCCATATTCTTTGGCAGTAAATTAAAGCCCGTCATCAATTCCCTGACCCAAGCCCGGGATTGGGTAAAGGCTATCAAAGAGGTCAACCACGCACCGCGCACGGCTCTGCATTTCGATACGGGTATTAACAGGCTGGGTATTCCGCCCGAAGAAGCCGACATTTTCGCAAGCGACAAAGCGCTGATAGATGCGCTGGATGTTGATTTGGTTATGTCGCATTTGGCCTGTGCGGGCGACGCCGAACACCCCCTAAATGAGACCCAATTAGTCCGTTTCAAAAAAACCGCTAGCCGTATGCCCATGGTGCAACTGTCCCTCGCCAATACGGGCGGCATATATCTGGGGTCTAAATATCATTTCAAATTAGTGCGTCCGGGTATCGGGCTTTTCGGCGGCAAAGTCACAAATAACCCAGACGCGGAGGGTGTCAAACCCGTGGTTGAACTGCATGCGCCTGTCCTGCAAATCAAGGCGGTCAAAGCAGGCGAAACCATCGGCTATAATGCCGGTTTCACCGCCCGCACGGACATGAAAATCGCCATCGTCAGCGCCGGATACGCCGACGGTCTGCCAGTTAATCTAAGTGGCTCCGACAAACGCATCGTCACCAGCGCCCGTCTCGGAAAACACCGGGTAGATGTTGTGGGCCGCGTCAGCATGGACTACACAATCCTCGACATCACCAATTACGAAGGCTTCGTAGAGCTTGGTGCCAAAGCCGTGTTCTTCGGCGAAGACCTAGAAACCCAATCCGCCCACGCAAAAATGCTAAATTACGAAGTCATGACCCACCTAGGCGCAAGATGCCGCAAGATTTATGTGAATGAGTAGAGAAACCAATGTGGAAATTATGCAAAATTATTTCTAAGAAAATGGTTTGCTGTTGTCCAAAATTCGTTGAAACTTCCATCGGTGTTTGTTTCAATATAATTGGTCAGAAATTCCTTTTGTTCGACTTCATTAATGTCTGAATCCAAAAAAACATCAATCCGTGCTCTACGTAAAGCAATCAAGCTAGGAACATTTAACCCAAGTTTATCTATAGTAACTTTTGCGACATTATCATCTTCTCGGTTTGGAATAATTTCGCCGTAAGCAGTGTAGTTGAACCGGTCTTCACAATCAGGGGTAAGTGGAGAAATGAAATTATGTTCGTCATACCAATCACCCTTTTTGTCACCGCAATGTGATGGTGTTCCCTTTTTGCTCTTAGGGCCACAAGAGCATAGTAAGTTACCATAGTGAAGCTCATCGCCACTGTATACGGGATTTGACCGAGGCCTAATATGTTCAATGTGGCTTTCAGTATTTCGAATATCTTTTTCACAATAGCAACAAATGCTACCCTGTTCGGCTAAAAGTGATTTTTTCACTTCGGCCTTTTGAGGGTCTTGAAAATTTAGCCAAGATGGTTGCCAGTCATCGTTGGCAAGCAACTTCCAATCCGTAAAAGAGTTCGGGTCTGCATTCTTATGAATGTGCTTCATTTGCCAATTGCTTCTTTACGTCTTATAAGAACATCTGCCTTTGCCAACTCTGGGTCAGACCCTATTTTGGTACTTAGTTCCTTTAGCGTAGCGCGGGCTTCACTTAGTCTGCCATGATTAATATTTCGAAACAACAGTCTAAGTTTTTCATCAATGTGGGATGGCCTTGCTGTTTCCAACCCCATTATGTCTTCTAAAATACGGTCTACACTTTTCCCGTAAGATTCGCTTGGATGTGAACATTTTACACCCCTCGAAGTATCTTGGAGCATGAAAAGGCTTTCTGGCTTAACATTAGCTAATATACTTGGTGAATGGGTAGACATCAAAAACTGACAATTGGGGAAAACCTCAAGTAATTTTGGAACAATCATTTGCTGCCATTTTGGATGAAGGTGAAGGTCAATTTCATCAATGAGAATAACGCCAGTACCTTTCAAGGGGTCATCAATCACCGGGTTTGCTATCGCTAAGCGGCGCGCAAGGTCTCCGACCATGGCCATCAAACATTTTTCACCGTCCGACAATTGGTTTATGATTAATTTTTTACCTCTTTTTTCAATTTCCATCCGCAAGGGGTTGCGTCTGACAGTGATGTTCGAAAACTCCGGTAGCAAAGTAGTAATAGCTTTGCGAACAGCTTCTAACTGTTCGTCTAATTGATCGTTTCCAATATGGCGGATCATTTCGTTTTCAATATCTTCTCTTTCCCTGTACCACTCGAAAAATGTTCGAAAATTGGCACCACTGGTAAGTGACCCATCAAATGCAGCCTGCAAATCAAAAGAGTGTTTTTTTCTGATTCGAAGCGGAATATCCAAAACTGTTCTATTTATTGGATAGTATGCAAACAAAGGAATGTTAATTTCGCCAGCTTGCGCTGCTATCGCTTGACGCATATTGTTTGTGAAATTGGTTATTTCTGTTAACTTTGACCTGTGCCCGTTTGCCGAACGATATCTTCGACCCTTGACTAAATTCCATCCATGTAATTGTGAATTTTCTGTTTCAAATACCATTTTTATATCAGCATTTGGAGCATCATTTTGAATATCGTGCTCGTGAATTTGACGCCCACTTGCCCGCTCAGTTTTTAGTCTGTTAACCAACCATGATAATAGAATGGCCGATGCATCAAGCACTGTAGACTTACCGGAACCATTAACACCGTAAAACACATTTAGTTTTGGGTGTAAGCTAAGGTTGAGATTTGAAGCTCCCCTAAAATTTTCAAGTTTAAGGCTTTTTATATGCACAATTTTCTCACTACTTGGTTGTTGTTTGCATGCTATAACACTTTGACAGGGTAACGTCTATGAAAACTAAACCCAATACTCTCCTGTGTGTCACCTTACCATTTCTGCGTTTTGTATTTTGGGAATGGCGACAGTTGTGCTACCCTCGTTTTTTAACTTTATGGGGGACATTATGGCTCAGCCACAACTTAACGTACAAGACCTTTTGGAGCAGTTGCTTAGCTCTGGTCGGGAACTGGTTGCTCAGGGTAAAGAGCAGACCAAAGGCTTAACTGCCCAAAATCTTACGAAAAAGGGCAAAGAAATCGCGGCCAAGGGCGAGGATTTGTTGGTGGATAAATTGGGGATTGAAGACAATGCGGTTTCCCGCGATGCCCTGCGTAAAGGGGTCGGAGCCGGGGCTGCGGCGGGGGCGCTGGCCTTGTTATTGTCGTCGCGGTCAGGGCGTAAATTGGCACTGCTCGGCGGCTTGGCTGGGCTTGGGACTGTGGCCTATAAAGCGTACCAGAAAAACGGCGGCGAAATGCCGAAATCCGCCCAAGACATTATCGGGCTGCTTAAGGGCGATAAAGCCGAAGCCCGCGCAGGCGTTATCCTGCAAGCCATGGTCGCCGCCGCCAAAGCCGACGGTCATATTAACGAAGCTGAATTGGTATTGATAAAAGCCCTTGATAAAGGCGCTGCACAAAGTCTCGAAATCGCCCTGCAAGCCCCGGTTAGTGCGCGCGAAATCGCCGCTCTCGCCGACAGCGAACAAGCTGCCCGCGAAATATACGCCGCCTCATGCCGCATAGCCAACGGCCTGAACCCAGCCGAACGCGACTATCTAGACCGCCTGGCCATGGCCCTAAACCTAGACCCGGAACTCGCCGCACGTTTGGAGACAGATGTTAGAACGGGGTAGGGATATGAGGAAATGATGCGTATATTCTTAACAGTATTTTGCGGTGTTCTGTTGAGTGCATGTTATTCTGCGCCGCCTAATTACGGGCCGCCTCCTGGGTTTCCACCACCTGCGCAAACACCTATTCCGGGCGCGCAAATGTGCGGCGGGATGATGGGGGCGGTGTGTGCTAACCCGAACGAGTTTTGCCAATATTCTGAACGCGCCCAATGCGGGGCAGCGGATCAAAGAGGTGTTTGCCGTCCAAAGCCCGAAATTTGCGCAGAAATATATGCGCCGGTTTGTGGGTGTGATGGCCGGACTTATGAAAATGAATGTGCGGCGAATAGGCAAGGCATTAGTGCTGTCTATAGTGGCGCTTGTCGCAGGTAGGATGTCGCAGGTAAGACTTGCGGCTGGTTCGGGATTGCCGTAATTGTCCAGTATGTTTCATGATTTTTTTGCACAGCTTCGCGCCGCTAATGTTCCGGTGTCTATCCGTGAGTATCTGACCCTGCTTGAGGCGCTCGATAAAGATGTGACGGGGGAGACTGTCGACGGGTTTTATTATGTGTCGCGGGCTGCTTTGGTTAAGGACGAGCGCAATCTGGATAAGTTTGATCAGGTATTTGCCCATGTGTTTCGCGGCATGGATTACCTGACGGATTTGTTCGGAGAAAATGATCAGGACATCCCGGCGGACTGGCTTAAGAAAATGGCCGAGAAATTCCTGACCCCCGAAGAAATGGCCGAGATAGAAGCCATTGGTGATTTGGAAAAACTGATGGAGACGCTCAAGAAACGCCTTGAAGAGCAAAATGAGCGCCACGAGGGTGGCAATAAATGGGTCGGCACAGGCGGCACGTCGCCGTTTGGGGCACACGGCTATAATCCTGAAGGTGTGCGTATTGGCCAAGATAAAGGTCGCCATGGTCGGGCGGTTAAAGTCTGGGATAAACGTCAATTTCGTAATCTGGACGGTGACCGCGAGCTCGGCACCCGCAATATTAAAGTGGCGCTCAGGCGTCTGCGGAAATTTGCCCGCGAGGGGGCGCACGAAGAATTTGATATTGAGGACACAATAAATTCGACCGCCCGCCAAGGCTATCTCGATATTAAAATGCGCCCCGAAAAACGCAATGCGGTCAAGGTGCTGACCTTCTTTGATATTGGCGGCTCTATGGACGCGCATATATTGCAGGCGGAGGAATTATTTTCGGCGGCGCGTAGCGAGTTCAAGCGGTTGGAAAATTTCTATTTCCATAATTGTATCTATGAAAATGTTTGGACAGACAATATCCGCCGTATGCGCGAAGTGACGCCTACATGGGATATTTTGCATAAATATCCAGCCGATTACCGTGTGGTGTTTGTTGGTGACGCGTCTATGAGCCCTTACGAAATTGCGGTCAAAGGCGGGGCTATAGAGCATTGGAACGAAGAACCAGGCGCAGTTTGGCTCAAGCGTTTCGCAGATGTTTACGATCACCTAATCTGGCTAAACCCGACGCCGGAACACTATTGGCGGCATTCCCAGTCCACCCAAATGATCCAGGAAATCATCGGCGCAGACCGCATGTTCCCCATGACACTCACGGGTATAGAAGGCGCAATGCGCGAGTTGGCGCGATGACTTATAAGATTAACCCTGACCTAGATATTGCAATGTTACGCGAACAATTTGCCGCACACGGGCGTTTGCAAATCCCGGAATTATTTGATCTCTCAACAGCCGAC
The DNA here is from genome assembly GCA_026982415.1 of Robiginitomaculum sp. Taxonomy (GTDB): domain Bacteria; phylum Pseudomonadota; class Alphaproteobacteria; order Caulobacterales; family Maricaulaceae; genus Robiginitomaculum_A. Next base: position 25,726 of record JALSHE010000010.1, on the reverse strand, counting down.
ACAATAGAGGAAAGTCTTAAATTATTAGACTGGCAATTGGTGCTCAACACCAAAGAAAAGCATGTGGACATTCACAAATTCCAGCTTGACGAGATGGGCATAGAGCGCGCCGCAGAGATAAGGGCATTTGCCAAATCGCGCGGTGCCAATGAATTCGCCTATTTGTATGAGAATTATCCAATCGCAGATATGTTAGCCTCGGGTAATTTGAAAAATGAAGTTTTGACCGCGCTTAACCAGGCGCTAAATAGCAAGGCAGCGCTCGCATTTTTCAACCAGGTTACAAAATCAGGCGTAACGTTTTGTGATATGCAGGCGACCAATTACGGCCCCGGCCATTTTCTGACCCGTCATGACGACGGGAATATTGGTAAGAACCGCAAATTTGCCTATGTCTATAGCCTATGCCGAGATTGGCGTGCGGAGTGGGGTGGGCAACTGCAATTTTTGGACGGGGAGGGTGATGTTACCCAGTCCTTTATACCAAAATACAATACTCTTAGTGTGTTTGAAGTGCCGAAATCACATCATGTCAGTCCCGTGTCAGAATTCACACCAAACCCTAGACTATCCATCACAGGTTGGTACAGAACGGGCGAATATAGGCTCTAGGCAGCGGGGCTAAGTCAGCCAGCCTTTGGCGGTTTTCTTGCGGGCAAACCAGATAAGGAATACGGCGATGACCGGGATCATGATGGTCATCACCAGGTCAGCACCCCCAAGAGAGTAGCCCAAAAGAAAACCCTGCCGCTCTTTTAACAAGAAAGACAGGGAGTTTTTACTTGAGAGTTATTCTGTTTGCGTTACCAACCGCCGCAACCGCCGCCCATACGTGGCCAATTATTGCCGTAACGGGAATAGGCCGTACCGCATCCTCCAGAAGAATATTGGTGCGAATAGGATTGGTAAGAATTTGAGAAATTCTGTTGATAGACGCGAACAGGTGTTGGTACCGGATACCGCACATAAATAATCGGACGCACCACGCGGACTTGTTGGTAATGGATCTGCGGAACTACGACAGGCGCAGGTCTATAAACCGGTGCTGGAGCAGCTTTAACTACAGAGTAACAGCCCAGAACCTGAGCGCCACCGGGGTTGTAGACACTGGTCGGGCAAGATGTCTCGCTGAGGAATTCATTGCTGCCCATGCCTTCAATGCGGTGTTTTGAAATATTGTTGACTGATGTACGAAACGGCACAATTGTGCTGGTTGATGCGCTAAAGTTCCCGCCTGCATGCCGCATGCTCGGCGGCGATGTATATTCGGTGCTAACAGATTGCATGCTCGGGGGTGAAGTATAAACACTTGATGCGAATGTGGAGCCACCTGAAATGCCAATAGTAGAACTGCTGCCGGAGGTCATGCAATATCCATCTGATGAACGATTGGAACCAGAAGGGCAGGCCGCCGTGTTAGCACTGCCATAACGTGTACTTGTAGAGTGGCTGGAATGTGAGCCAGTGCTGTGCATTCCAGAAGAATGGCTTGTATGGCTAGTTGAGCCATATGTGCCCGAACCATAGGTAATGCTCTGGGCGTCAGAGCCTGAATAGGCCGCAGATCCAGCAAAGGCCGGACTTGCTAACGGTAAAAAACTAACGGCGAGGGCCGCACTTGCTAAATATGAAATACGCATAATGTCGTCTCCAGAAACTAAAATTATACCCAGCCAACAGGATAATTTTGAGGCGGGCAAGGTACTTCCCCCCTTGGGGGAAACTTCACGGTGGTAATTATCCCGGGTTAAACCTCATTGTTTAAGCCGGGATAATTTGAATTAATATGTCCAGCGTCCGCCAGCCATTGCCACTGGTCTTTGGGACATTACTCTTTGGGACATGGATCTGGGCGCTAAACCTGTTGGCCCGCAAGCTGGGCTTGCCGGAACACGCACTGCAACGGGTACAGGTACGGGTTGTGGCACACCGATAACCGGACGGACAACATTGACGGTACGGGTTGTTCCAGCCGTACCGGCACGGCGACACAGGATTTGTGTTGCTGGCAGGCCGTCAACAACGGTCGCACCGGAGGTTTTTTCCCAATAATCAGGGGTGCCGGGGGTTTTATAGGTGTATGAACCGCCAGAAACATGACCGATGACATTACCACCCATTTGGCGCGGTGCCATAACCGCACGCGGACTATTGAACCCGGGGCCGTAAGTACCGTTAACAGTCGTCACAGAGCTAACCCGCTGTTGGGGTACACCGCCAATATGTGTAATCGGTGAACGATCAACAATAGAAGTTGGAATGTGGGCTATGCCAGGGGTCAAGACATTGTTGCCATATTGGCGCGGCGCGAAATTGGCCGGGTTATAGCCACGACCAGTACGAATTTGCACGGGCGCCCGCATGATAGGAGCCTGAACTAAAACTGGGCGCGGCGCAGGAAACACTGGACGCATAACAGGTCTTGGGGCGGGCATTGGCATGGCACTACCAGCGCGGCAATATCCGGTGCTTACCGGGTTGCAACCGCCAGTAAATCCGGTCGGCACATCATTGAGAGCAACTCTAGGGCCATTAGTATAGACGCGCATGACATTGACGTTCGGCGTGTTTTTGTAGGCGAATGATTTCAAATACCCATAGGGTGCCGTGCTGTAGTTATTCACTGGCGCCCATGGGTCGGCGGCAATAGCGTGATTTACCACGCCCGCACCACACTTATTCGTTGGCATAACGCCCATAGCAGGACGTTGATTACACGCAGCATTGCGCACGCCTTCATAAGGGAGAACACTTTGATTGAAACCAGAACTACACACGGCATTACCGCCGCAATTTGACCCAAAGGATCCTGCTAATGCGGTAGCGCTCGCGCTCACCATAAAAATGCCGCCTAGCGCAGCAGATACAACCGAATAGACACGCATATGCGCTCTCCCAAAAAACTGGTTCGAACGCACCTCGCGCAGAACCCCACCTAAAATTTCCAGCCTTGCCTGTTTCAGGTTCAAAGCCACTTTACTCTTATGGACTGAGGGCGGTTCTACTTGTGATACTTAGAGCCAAAGCTCTAAAAATCATAGGTAATGCCGCCGCGTTCCCAATCGCCGAAGCGCGTGGGTTCAGCCCCCTTGGGGCCGGATTTCTCTGGTGGGAGCGGTTTGGTTCTTTGTAAGTCCAGCTCTTGTTGTCTGCGCTTTGCGGCTTCTTCCAAAGCCCTGCGGGCTGGTGGAGAAAGCGTTTTGCCGGGCGCAGCATGTGGAGGGTTCGTCATCAAAGCCTCCTAAAAGCCGTTTACATTACCAAACCAAAGCCACAGATTAAACCAAGCCAAGGTTTTGACAAGACCAAATACAAAGTCCCGCCACGGCACAAGTTCTACGCCATAAGGGCTAAAATATAATTAAACGCCTGTTAGGGGCGGGTTAAGCATGGTTGTTAGGGGCAGGGTAAGGATTGCCGCGTTTGTAAACTACATATTGCACCGCCTTTTTTGTTTGGCTCGGTATGAATTTTGCATGGAAGTTGGGCATTGCAAGCCTTGACCATTTAAGTTTATATACGGCATGTTCGGGGCTAAGATTATCAAGGGAAATATGCCAAATACGCAACGCGATATATTGACTGCGGTTTATCTGGAGCAGCGGCCTGCATTGTTACGGTTTTTGTGTGCGCGTTTGCGTAACACGGAACGAGCAGAGGACGTGTTGCAGGATGTGTATCTAAAGCTTACCCGAACAAACCTGCCCCCAATTATTGATAACCCGTCCGGGTTTTTATTCCGGATGGCGTCAAACCTCGCCCTTGATCATATCCGTAAAGGCAAACGGGCGCGCCTCCGCGACCAGGCTTGGAGTGATTTAAACAGTGAAAAATCCGGAAGTCAGTTTCGTGCGGATATACCCCATGCTGATGATGCTTTGATCGCGAAGGAACGGTTAGCCGCGCTTAATACACGCTTGCAAACCTTATCGCCGAAAGCCCGCGAAGCGTTTAAGCGTCATAAATTTGAGGGGCAGCCCTATAAGCAGGTTGCTGATGAGATGGGTATATCTATTGGTACTGTTGGCAAACATCTGGGCAAGGCAATTAAACACATTATGGATGCCGATTTGGGGGACAAAAATTATGGATGATGGGCAAAATAATAAACATTATTGTGGGGGTGTTAACCGCGCAGCGGCGTCAGTACAGATGAATACAATTGTGTTATGGACATGGTATTATGGGCTTGTGACACAAAGCAGAGGCAAGTAAAATGAATAAAAAGACCGTTATGACAGAGCTAATCATGGAGCAAGCGCGCACCTGGTATGTCCGCATGGGTTCTGAGCTGGCTGGTGCGGATGATTGGGCGCTCTTTACAGACTGGCTGGAAGAAAGCCCCTTGCACGTGGATGCCTATGACCAAGTTGAATTGAGTTTATCCGCCATCACAGCGCCCGCTTTGGATCAAGAGCCAGCTTTGGTTCAAGATAATGCGGTTCAAGAGAATACGGTTCAAGAACGGGCTGATAATGTCGTGCCGCTTTTCACGAAACCCAATAATATTCCAGAAAACAAAAGCCCGGATCAGAGTGTTGCGGACAAGAAAAGACCAAAAATTGTCTGGGCGCGCTATGCTGGCATAGCTGCCCTATTCGTCGCGGCTTTGACGGTGTTTTATTCAAGTAATTTCTCCTCTCAGCCGAGCGTACAAACCTATGCAACCAATATTGGCGGTCAAGAAGCTATTGTTCTGGCGGACGGCACGCGCATTAACCTGAACACAAACACCCAAATTAGCGTCGCAATGACCAAAAAATCAAGAATTGTAACGCTCGCCAGCGGCGAAGCGTTTTTTGATATTGCCAAAGACAAGAAACGGCCATTCATAGTTAATGCCAGGGATGTTCGCATAACCGATATTGGCACATCATTTTCCGTATATTCAACTGACACGGCTCTCACCGTCTCAGTTGTGGACGGCATTGTGGATATGCAGAACGGTGACCAAACAACTCGCGTCATAAAAGGACAACAGGCGGTTCACAATCGCGGGGATAACAATATTGCGCTCCGCGCTATTGATGTTGAAAGTATATCGACGTGGCGGGACGGTGTCCTTATTTTTGAAGATGCGGAGCTTGCAACAATTATTCCAGAGCTAAACCGTTATTTTGAAACGCAAATTTCATTTTCCGATGAAGATGTTGCTGATTTAACCTTTTCGGGCGTTCTCAATATTAGCGATCAAAGCATGATGCTTGGTTCCATGGAAGCCCTCATGCCGATAAAATCTGAACGTGAGAACGGGCAAATTCTACTTTCCAGTAAGAATTAAACACTATGATCATGTCGGGTCTTATATCCAATAAATTGGGGTGCCTTAAACCATCTGTGCTTTTTGTGGCAGGTGCGTTATTGTGTTTCGCGCCTTATTCAAGTGCATCCGACGCCGTTCCCATAAACCTGCCGGCGCAATCACTGGATAAAGATATTCGGGATTTGGCGCGCCAAGCCGGGATCACCATTAGCTTTTCCCGCCGCGCCCTCAAAAAGTACCAAAGAGAGGTGTTTTCTGGCTATTACACTCCCGCAGAAAGCTTGGAAATCTTACTGAAGGACACAGATTACACCTATCAATTTGTCAATGAAAACACGGTGCGTATATTCAAGAAAAAACGCGTAAAGTCGGTTCGGCCAAAGCTTGGTACAGGCAATGGTGCTGCACCGCCGATACCTGTTCCCACAAGAGTTACCCCATCGAGCGCGCAGCTTGGCAGTGATGAAATTATCGTCACGGCAAATAAGCGGTCACGCTTCGAAGTTTTGCAATCCGCGCCTTATAGCGCCAGTGTGATTTCAGGCAATATGCTCAAATCATTGGGTGTAACGGACACACAATCTCTTTCTTTGCACATTGCAGGCGTCGAGATGACCAATTTAGGCGCGAACCGTAATAAATTATCGGTTCGGGGTATATCGGACGGGGCGTTTAATGGCCGCGTCCAGGCTACGGTTGGCGTATATTTCAATGATACGCCAATTAACTTTAATGCCCCATATCCTGAAATTCCGCTTATTGATATTGAAAGCGTAGAGGTCTTGCGCGGCCCTCAAGGATCTTTGTACGGCGTTGGGTCAATCGGCGGCATTTTCCATGTCACCACGAAAGCGCCCGAACTTGGCGAAAAATCCGCGTGGGTTGAAACCGATGTGTCTATTACCCATGATGGTGGTGTAAATACGGGCTTTATGGGCATGGTGAATGTGCCGCTGGTCAAAGACAAATTGGGTGTGCGTGCTGTTGGTTATGTAATTGATAATAGCGGTTATATTGATGATATACGTCTGGGTATTGAGGACGTAAATAGCAATACAATCAGAGGCGGTCGTGTAAATAGCCTCTGGCAGATTAACCCTGACTGGCAGCTTAGTCTGGGGGCTGCCTATCACGACGTGAATACCAATGACACGCAATATTCGCTGGCAAGCCTGCCAAGATTACAAAGAGAAAACTACCTTCGAGAACCCCATCATGATGATTTAATTCACGTGCATTTGAACATTGAAGGTGATCAGCAATGGGGCAAGATAAAATCAACGACCTCGTGGATTAACCGTAATATCGACGACGAATTTGATGCGTCATTGTCTTTGCTAAATAATTTCAACCGGGCGGTCGAGCCAACCCAGTATTTAGAACACTGGGATATTAACTTTTTCTCTCACGAAACCACTTTTAATATTGATGTCAATGAGAAGCTTGATGTCCTGCTGGGCGGTTTTTTAACCCACGCCATTATTGATTATGCATCAGAATACAAAATATTGGGCATCGATACTAGACTAGGGCCTGAGGTTTTGTATGAAGAGGCCAGAAATGACACGTCAACACATTATGGGGGATTTGTAGAAGTCGACTATGTGCTGAGCGATAAAGTTGAAATGAGTGCGGGTTTGCGCTGGTTTGACGAGCATCTTGATACCAACACGCTCGTTAGCAATTTTGAGCAAACTCCCTTAATGATTTCCGGTCGGGAGAAGGACAGCGATTTTCTCCCTAGGTTTAATATCGGGTATCAATTTACACCCGATGCCTATCTTTACGGATTGGCGACAGTTGGCTACCGGGTTGGCGGGATAAATACAGGCAAGGCGGTTAATTCGGTTGCTGTTCCTGTTCTTGCGCCGGGGGAAGATGATGATGAAAACCTATCCATATTTAAATCAGATGTGATTACCATGTATGAAATGGGCGGAAAAACGAAATGGCTTAATAACAAGCTCATTGTCAATGCCAGCCTTTTTTATGTGGATTGGAAAAACATTCAAACCGAGCATATACTGGCGGATGGTTTTTCCAGCGTCCTCAATGCTGGCGACGCGACCAATTTAGGTTATGATTTCGAGGTGCTGTACCACCCGAGAGAAAATTTTGACATTCAGGCTAACCTTACGGTGAACGATCCGGATTTCACCAATATTAACCCCGCGCTTGGCTTGAATATTAGCGGCAAACATTTGCCGCGCATTCCCCGCTATTCGGGGGGCATTGTTATGACCTACCGCAAACCTATAACGGCCAATTGGAACTCTAGTTGGAGTGTTGATTATGCCTATACCGGGTCATCCCAGCTTAGTTTTGCTCCGGCGGATGATTTATCCATGGGCAATAATCATTATCTGAATGCCCGCGCTATATTTACCAATGATAAATGGCGGGTTGAAGGGTTTATGAGTAATATTTTGGATGATAAATCCAACACCTTTGCCTTTGGAAACCCGTTTACATTCCGCTTGCAAAACCATGTCACGCCCCAAAGACCCCGTACTGCGGGTATGCGGGTACGGCGGCAGTTTTAACGGGCTGGAACCGTGCGGAAATAAAAACGCCTGTTTACGACAGGCATAATTTTTACCCAATATTTTATGGCAGTCTCGCGCCCACGGCGGCGTCTCTATATTAACGGCAAATTTGCCAGTTAATCATTATGAGAACGGGAGACTATTACAATGATAAAACGGATCAAAACCACAGCAGCATTTTTGACATTAACGGCTGGGTTATGCATAGCGCCGCTCGCAAATGCGCAAGATGCATATCGTAGCAATTTCGCCAGTGGTCAGAATGTTAGCACAACGGCAGGTGTTCATTTAACCGTTCCCTTTGGTGGGGGAAAATCTGAACGTGTTCAGGATAGAGCCAGATTTGGTCTCATGTTAAATATGACGCGGGAAAATAATAATGGTGATTTTTATGCCCCCAAACGAGTGGACACAAATTTGCTGGATTTTGGCATGCAATTTGATGGACGCCCGATGTTGATGATAGCGGGCGAAGATATTTACACGCCTTTATTTGCGCCGCTCAACGCAAAAGCGGATGGCGGTGGAAACATCACGATTTCCAAAAATACTATATTGTTGGTGGCGGGTGCCGCGTTGGCCGTTGGTGCCGCAGTGGCGCTAGCTGGTGGGGATGATGATGACGACAATGATGATGATGACAGACGGTAGCATTTAAAAATGCTGGGCATTGTAGACAACAATGGAGAATAAAATGAAACTTAAAACAACTACAATTATGCTGGGAGCAACATTCCTATTAACAGCCTGCGGAGGGAGCGAAACAACGGCGTCGTTCGTAGCCAGCACCCCGCCGTCGCCCATTGGTCAAACCGACCAACTATCCCAAGCGGTTGACCCTATTTCCGGTTTTGATAGCGCCATTGTCAACGGCTATTATGCCGAGAATACCAGATTTACTCTCAATGACGGTATGGCAACGCAGGAAGATATGGACACGGACGCGGATATGGATCAGGACATGCTCGTTAAAGCCGAATTTGCTTCATATGAGAATATGGCAAGCTCTGAAGTGAACTATGACAACAATGACAAACGTGAGATGAGTACGTGGACTTGCAATGGTTTAGCGCCAGGTTGATTGCGCCAATAAAAAATTTCTTACCGAATGAACCAGGCGCGCAGTTTTTCAGTGCTTAAAAATTCTTCGGCGCCTTCTCCTTGCAGCATCGCCAAAGTTGATAAAATCCCCGCTTCCATGCAGGTCGCCGCAGAGACGGTTATCGAGCGGGGCGGATTATGTACCGGCCAACCTGTGCGCGGATCAAGAATATGACTATAGCGCACACCGTCCTTGAGCAAAAACCGCTGGGCATCACCGCTGGTCGCCAAAGCCCCTTGTGTCACCGCAAGCACGCCGTCTCTTTTGTTATGGTTATCGACGGATTGCAGAGTGATTTGCCAGGGCTTCTCGCCCCTGAGCGGGCCGCTTACACGCAGGTCGCCACCAAAATTCACCAATGCTGGGCGCTGCGTCGCCTCTTGCACAAGGAGCAATGCCCGGTCGACGGCATATTCTTTGCCCAGCCCGCCAAAATCTATTTCCATGCCTTTTTTTAATGTCAAATACGGGGCTTCCCAAATAATTTTATCCCAGCCAATTAAGGGAAGAAGTCTTTCTATATCACGTTCATTGGGAACATGGTCTGAACCGTCAAACCGCCATACGCGCCGTAATATCCCAGATGTAATGTCAAATTGCCCTGCGCTTAGCGCATAACAATGGGCGGCATAATCAAGCAGGCCAGCTGTTTCCCTATCCACTTCAACCGGTGCGCCTTTGGCCGCATTGATTTGAGAAAGTATGCTATCATCACGGTAGCGGCTATATTTGGCTTCAATGCGTTTTGCTTCCGCTTCAACGATTGCACCCAACTGCCATACTGTTTTTGGGTCATTGCATTCAACCCGCAACTCACACGGTGATGCCATAGCGCGAAAGGCGTGAATTTGAATGTCGGTTTTAATCATCATATTCTTACGCCATACCTGAAATCCCAGCACGGCTTTTGTCAAGACACAACACCTATAAAATACCCCCTATTACCAACTCAAATCATATGAAGAGGACATATCTGAGTGGTAATAGGGGGAGGGGTGCTAGGTGCTATTTAAAAGCATATGTGTAGCCAACGATCATACTCGTGGATGCTGTGCCGCTAAACAAATCCCGGCCTGATAAATAACCAGGCGCATTTGCAGTGCTGGTTTTCCCAGTTGGCTCATAACGGGTAATCCGTGCATATATTTCGCCAGTGCGGCTGGTTTTATAACCAGCCATGAGGCTGCCTGTAACCGCACTAAACTTGTCTAGCCGCGCGTCCGGGCTGGCAAATTGTGGTGTAACTTGACCGTCTAAGAGATAGTAGTTGAAAAAATCGGCTTGGGATTGCGCGTAATACCTAACCCCAGGTTTTACGTAAAACCGATTGGTCACAGGAACGCGTGTGGCCAATTTTAAGGTCAATGAATTTACCCCCCAATCGTCACGGTAAACCCTGGCCGAAAGGTCGGTAACGGTATCCCAAAGCGCAATCTTATTGCCAAAATAAACACTTTGCCGCAGCCTCGACCTCGGTCGTGCTTCATTTAAATACCGTACAGGCCCTCCGGTAACGGGGTCGACAACCGAGATTATCCGGTACGGGTCAGTTTGGTATCCGGAGCTTGTGCTTACATTGTAATTAAGCTGTGCAAGCCAGCGGCGGTTCATGATTTGACTAATCCCGATCAGCCCGCCAAAGATGGTTTTGTGATCATTTTCAAGATTAAAGGTTGTTCCGTCGGAAATGGATAAAGGCGTTGGATGCCCACCGCGCGGCGAAGAAATGTCATATTCCACATTTGCAGATAATGACAGGGTCGTATTCTTTTGATTAAACTCATGGGCATAGCCCACATTCCCGTAAAACGATTTATAGTCTGTTTCTCTTGAAATGCCTGCACTCACACTCAGTGTATTACTCTCACCCCACGGGGTTTTATAAGCGGCATCTACGGAATATCTCTGGTCACTAAACCCTGTGGCAAGGGGAAGCACATCGGGGGGAACATCCGATGTGGATACCGCGCCAGTACTGCCCGAGGCACCGGTGCTTGGCGGATTGAACAAAGTTTGCGTGTCCTGCCAAGGTGTGGCGCCATAGGGGGATGCACCGGTTAGAATATCCGCTGTGAATTTGAGCGATAATGAACTGTCGTCCTCAAAATTATACGTAATGCCAACAACAGGCTCAATGGCTTGCACGCGCCCACCGTCCTCTTGATATACTAATATGGCCGCGTCTACTCGAATAAGACCTTCGTCCGTATAGGTATCATCATTAAAATCAGTGCCGCTTTGTACAGAGCTGGACGCTGGTTGCGGACTTGTTGTGACAGGGTCGTCATTTATTTGAGCTTGCGCCCCGGTGGCGGCAAATAAACCTGCCGTAATAAGACTGAGCGCGCTTGCAATCCCTTTGTGTTTTTTAGAGTCTAGTTGCACCCGCAGCCTCCACCGCTAGCACTTTTACCGCCTGTTGACGCTTCTTTACTAAAGTAAATATGATCATCAACACTGACAATCATTGGGTGGGTAATCGGCTGCATATCCCTTTTTGCCATTATATCGCGCTCCCAGGGTTGAACGCCAATAGATGAGCAGCCAGACAAAACTACGGAAATGACAAATACCAACGACACGAGTGCGATAGCGCGGAGTACCGGGGTCGTTGATCTCGGATAATGCGTTTCATTTTTCATTGATAAGCTCCTCAATATGGGATGTGTATTCATTGGTTTTTTCAGGGTGAAAGCCATCATGAACATACCGGATTTTCCCGGTCCGATCGATGAGGACAGATGTGGGCATTGCAGAGATTTTATACTGTAGTGCAATCACCCCTCTCGGGTCGTAGATAGAGGGTACGGGTTCTTTGACACGCGTTAAAAACCGTTCTGCCTTGGCTTTGTTCTGATCCAGATTGACCAAAATGATTTGAAAATCACTTTCAGGATATTTTTCCTTTAATGTATTCATATAAGAAAATGAGGCCTGACAAGGCGCACACCAAGATGCCCAAAAATCCACATAAACCACTTTCCCTTTCGCCCCCGACAAATCCAGTGCAGATGTTTGCGGTGCGGAAAAAGCGAAACTTGAAAACAGGATGGCGAGCGGTAAAAACACAAACCTCTTCCAAGATATAATCGTCATGATTTTATGAGAAAACTTATTTAAATATGTCATGTCATGCCTTGCAGTGTCTAAGTTTAACAGACCAACGGCACGCATAAGGCACCAAACAAGTGTCTGTTTAATTATTAAGACGCCGCAAACCCGCATCCCCCCCCATTCATTATTAAAATTTTCCCAGGGTTGATTTACCGAGCTTTGCGGTTGCTGCATTTCCGCTAAATATTGCCTCTATTTCACATTTAGATTTTTTTAAAAAAACTTATCCATGGTCTTTCGGACAGTCTTATTCTCCAAACCATGAAACTTGACCTTATAGCAATAAACAAATTATCACCGCCCGGACTTTGGGATTTGGTGGCGCTATCGGCGTTTGTCGCAACCCTGATGGGTGTGATTGACGCGCGGATTGGTGGGGCGCATATGGCACGGTTTTGTGAGCGGATGTTGGCGCGGCAGTCGCGCGCTTTGCGCATCAAGGCTAGAGAAAACCTCAACATGCGCATCAAGGCCTGGGTGCTACAAAGCCCTGACCGGATTGCATTCGTGCGCCGCATTATCGGCGAACGAGCCATTAAACGTTGGCGCAAAAACCGTTTGGCGGATTATGCGCTGACCAGACACTTTGGCGATTGGAAGCGGAAATTTCCGAATGGTTTTGGCGGGGTTCAACAAGAGCAAAGGCGCAAGACTGCTGCTAAGCCTGCATCCCACACTTATAATTGGAAGCCCTTTGCCCTCGTCAAAATAATCAATGCTGAGCGGTTTTTATACGGGCGCACCAAGCTAAACCCGGCGCTGGAACAAGCCCGCGTCGCCCATCTAAAGCTTTGGGGTGTGGATGTTCAGGGCAAAAATCAAGACAAAACGCCGCGCGGCAGACGCGCCATAAAACCCGTCTGCTTTACCCCCGATGAATTGGCGCCCGAAGTGGCAATCGGTGCGGCGGAAGCTGCAGTAGCGGCAAAGCAGGTCGGCGAAATAATAATTATCCCACCGTCAGAAGCTATGGTGAAAAGAAGCCAGACCGACATAAGCCCACTTCCAGACAAGAAAAAACCGCCCTAGCTGGCAAGGTCTGTTCAAAAAACCAAATACCCGTGCAGCCGCGCGGCCATTGGTGCTGGTGGTGCTGGCACCATATAAAATAATTCTGTCGTTTCTTCCAAGAGCATGGTAACGCGCCCCATGAATAAAAAATTTGAAAATAAAAACCGGCCTAAAGCCAAGACGCATATAGCCAAAACACCTAAACCCAAAACACCTAAACATGGGGCGCGTTATGTGGCTGCCCATGGTGTGCGCGAAGTGTTGGTGGACGGCACGCCGCTTGATATAGCGCTTTCGAGCCAGGCTTTGTTCGTCCAACTTGAGCGCCGCGACCGGGCATTTGCGCGGCTGATTGCCGCCACCGTGTTTCGCAGAATGGGGCAGATTGATAAAGTGCTGGCACCGTTCATCAAGAAGACACCGACCGATTATGCCCTCGCCGTATTGCGTACAGGCGCGGCGCAAATTCTATTTTTAGATACGCCTGCCTATGCCGCCGTAAATGCAAGCGTTGCGCTGCTTAGGCGCTCCAAAAAAACTGCGCACATGGCAGGCATGGCCAATGCAGTGCTGCGGCGTGTAACCGAACAAGGTCCGACACTCTTGGCAAAGACCAGCACGCTTGATAATATACCAAAATGGTTACGCACCAGTTGGACAGAGGCTTACGGGGCAGAGGCGTGCGGGCAGATGGCCGAAATGTTGGCCAAAGAACCGCCCCTAGATTTGACACCCAAATGCGGCATTGACGGCCCGGCAGGTGAAATATTACCCGGTGGCACCACCCGTCTTGCCAAGGCTGGGGACGTGCGCGCCCTTGCGGGTTACGACGACGGAGATTGGTGGGTGCAAGATATTTCGGCGGCTTTGCCCGTGCGGCTCTTGGGCGATATTAAAGGCAAGCGCGTACTGGATATGTGCGCGGCACCAGGCGGTAAAACTTTGCAATTGGCGGCTGCTGGCGCCAATGTGACGGCGCTGGACAAAAACCAAGACAGGTTGGAGCGGGTTAAAGAAAACTTGGCACGGACAAAACTGTCCGCTGAAATTGTGGTCGGCGATGCGGCAAAATGGCGGGATCCTGAAAACCCAAGCGGACATGGTTTTGATATTGTTATTTTGGATGCCCCTTGCACAGCAACAGGAACATTTCGCCGTCGTCCGGATGTTTTGTACAGCAAAAGACCTGCTGATATTGAAAGTTTAGCCCGTATTCAGGAGAAGCTGTTAATGGCGGCAGCCCGTCATGTTGCGCCGGGCGGTACACTCGTATATTGTACCTGTTCGCTTCAGAAGCGAGAGGGCGAAGAACAAATCTCCAAATTTATGCAAAATAGGACAGATTTTCGCCTTAATTCATTGTTAGGCATGGACGCCTTGGGGATGTCTGAAGCTACAACGGCAGAGGGCATGTTCAGGGTCTTACCGCACTATTTGCGAGAAAAAGGCGGTATGGATGGGTTTTTTATCGCGGCGTTTACACGTTGTTAACCATAAAATTAGGATAATGGCACAATATGTGAGCAAAATGTGTACGAATTTAGACGTATATTAAGGTTATTGGCCTAGGAATTGCACAAATCGGTAGGATTGTATCAAAACGGGAGGCTCTAATGAGCAGCATAAATATTTTAAAGTCCAGCATAATCGTTGGCACAAGTGTCGTAGCATTAACATTGAGTGCCTGTGCATCCGGAGGCAGTAGTAGTAGCCGTTACGGTAATGTCTACGACTATGAAAGCGGCAGTAACAATTGTTCAGGCGCGGCCTGCGCCGCAGTTGTCACCCCGCCAGTTGAATCCCGTTACGGATCTACTACAGTTATCGGCGGCCAACCTGTCAGCCCAGGTGTTGTATACACGGATTGTTCACAAGTGACCGGAATGGGGTGCGCCGCACCAGTTTACCAGCAAGCACCATCGGTTGAATATACATCACCGCCGTCTATGAGACAAACACCAGCGTTGCCTTATTCATCACCGCCTTCAATGTCTTATAGCGGTGCCCCTGTGAGTTGCCCAGCCAATACGACACCAGCCGGAGACGGCACATGTATGATGACCGGCAGTGGGTCTTATACTGGTTCCACAAGCTGGAGCAGCTCATCAAGCACTTCGGGCTGGAGTGGTTCGACGACAAGTGGCGGAACGGTTGATTGTCCGTCCAATACCACACGTGCAACAGACGGAACCTGCATGATGAATTCAGGTGCGGCTCCATCAGTGACAATTTACCCAACGACACCAACACACGGTTATGTACCCCCTGTTGATTATACGGCTCCTGTTTATCAGCCTATCCGTAAATAGGGTTTCGTTTTTTTTTCAAATGCCAAACCCCGTTCTGCACAGCAGGGCGGGGTTTTGTGTATTTGGCTCTGCCCCGAACTGCCATGATGCTTGCGCTTGAGTTTTTGGACTGATATGGACGAGCCAGTATAAAGAGCCACTTTTAACATTCTGAGACAAAGGCAATTTAATGGTGAGGCGGATTGGCATAGGCGATATTGCTGCGGCGGGTTTGCGCAAATCTTGGCACCGATTGGCGGTGGACTTTGGCGCCCCCATGCGGGCAATGAACTCTGGTGCCATTCGTGTTCCTGACTTTGCCAGCCTACCCATCCCACTAGATATAGGCGATGCTACGCAAGGTTTGCAAATCCTGGACGGTCAATTTATTTTGGGTTCCCAAAACCTGGATATTGGCACGGACGGCGACCCTTGGTCGGTTCCGGCACCGTCTGAAATTTACGCGGCGCGCTTGCACAGTTTTAACTGGCTCAATGATCTGTCCGCTATTGGGTTATCCAAGAAATACGCCCGCAAGCACCCGAGGCTTGCAGACCGCTCAGGCGCCCGCGCCCGGTATCTTGTAGACCGCTGGATAGCCATTTACGGCAAATGGAATCCATTTGCTTGGCGGGATGATATTTTGGCAAACCGGGTTTATACTTGGCTGACCAATTGGCAGGTATTACTGGGCGAAGACAAAGACAGTACCGATGAAGCTGCGCGACGTGTCAGCCTGGTACGACAGCTTAAGCGTTTGCGGAAAACCTACCGCCGTACCCCCGACGGATTATTTCGTATGAAGGCGGCGGCGTCTATGGTCATTGCAGGTGCTTGTCTAAGCGGCAAGCAAGAAGGGTTTTTGGACAGGGGTCTGGACTTACTGGACGACGAAATAGATAAGCAAATTCTTGCGGATGGCGGTCATATTAGTCGTTCGCCCGAGCAGGCTTTGGATGCTCTTGAAATATTGCTCCAAACCGAAGCGGCGCTGGACGCGCGCGGTATTGCGGGTTCAAAAGAAATCCGCCGCGCCATAGACCGTATGGCGCCAATGGTTACATTTTTTAGCACGGAAGACGACCACCAATTTAGTTTTCACGGCGGCGGCACGGGCAATCCACACAGGACAAAAAAACTGCTCTCCCGTGCAAAAATCAAAACCAAAGCTTTTGGCTACGCACCCCATACAAGATTTCAAAAACTGGAAAGAAGCGGGGTTACGGTGATGCTGGATGCAGGAAATACTGCGCCGCGCCCCTTTGATCTGGAAGCACATTTGTCCCCTCTTGCTTTTGAAATGTCGACACCCACAGGGCCTCTATTTGTAAATTGCGGCTGGAATGCCGATCAACCAGAGCATTGGCGCCAAAGCATGCGCGCGACAGCCGCCCATACGACATTGGTTCTAGACGACCAAGACGCGGGGCGCATTGTGGAATCGGGTCTCACGGCTAAACTTCTGGGCCTTGCGGTTGCACAATCTGCTGACGGCGTAAATTGCGCCCGCAATGAACAAGAAACCGGCACGTGGCTGGAGGCAAGCCATAATAGTTATTTAAAGGCTTACGGCCTAAGCCATTTACGGCGGTTATATATGGACTTGACGGGTACAGATGTGCGCGGTGAAGATCAGCTTTATGTACCACTTGGAGCAGAGCCTTTGCGCAGGGATCAAATTCCTTTCGCCATTCGTTTTCACTTGCACCCAGATGTCAAAGTTACATTAGCTCAAGACCAGCACAGCGCATTACTTATTCAACCCGGCGGAAAAGGGTGGCGGTTTCGTGCAGACGGCGGCCCGCTCAAGCTTGAGAAATCCGTTTATCTGGCAGATGGTAGCCGCCCAAGGCGCACGGAACAATTGGTCATACACGGCAAGGCCTACGGGGACGGAGATGGTCAGGCCCGCTCTAACCGGGTGCGTTGGACGATAAAAAGAATGGGTAATATCGAAACTGCGAGCGGGGCAAAACCCAATGGATAAAACCGCCCACAAATTGGTTTCGCGCAAACTGGATCCTCGCAAGTTGGCTTCCCGTAGATTGGCTCCGTGGATAACCAAGCTTCTGGTTACACTCTATGATGTACTTCTTGGTGCCGCTTGTATGTACGGTGTCATGCGTCTTAGGTTTTTGTACGAAGGTAAATTAGCGCCCGAAGACATTGATATTAAAACCACAGCCGTGTTTGCAATTTCTTGTCTTGTGGTTTGGTTGGCAACGCGGGCGAACCGCGCGGTTTGGCGGTTTATGTCACTTGATGATGTACGCACATTATTGAGCGCCGTTATATGGTCGAGCGTTATTACGCTCATTATCTTGTTTTTGTTTTTTAATAGAGCCGAACATTTACCCCGCTCCGTTCCGTTTATTGCGGGCGGGTTTTTCTTCTTTATGCTGGTGGCAAGCCGTGCGCTGGTGATGGTCTACCAAAACGGCGATATAAAAGCATTATTCCGTAGGGGACAACGGGGCAAACCACCTGCAATTTTGATCGGACGCTCTCAAACATTACATAATTATATGCGCGATGAAGCTTTGAAAAAGCGCGATGCTTCACATCACATTCGCGGCCTCATAGAAACCGAAGGCGGTCATAAAGGCCGCTCTATACGCGGCGTTCCCGTTATCGGCAACCTGTCGGATATTCCGGGCGTCGTATCTAATATTGAGCAATTACACGGCGCTAAGCCCATATTGATATTGGTGGAAAAACATACGGATAGAAAACGCGCGGCGCGGCTGGTGAAATTGGCTTCGGCTCTAGGGACAAGGCTCGAACGTCTCGGCAATAACCGCGACGACGGCCTGACACCGTTCGAAGCGGCTGACCTTATTGGGCGACACGCCAAGACTTTGGATATGGCACCCGTAGAGAGATTGCTAAAGGGTAAGACGGTTATGATTACGGGGGCGGGCGGGACGATTGGTTCCGAACTTGTGCGCCAAATTGCGGGCCATGAACCCAAGCATATTGTTTTGGTCGATGCATCCGAAATGAATTTGTATAATATTGACCAAACACTGTCCTTATCCGGTGATGCTTCGTTTCGCCCCTATCTCGGTGATGTACGCGACGAAGCCCATATGCGCGAAATATTCTCGGACGAAAAACCGGATATTATCTTGCATGCGGCTGCGCTGAAACACGTGCCCCTCATGGAAGCCAACCCTATTGCAACGGTTCTTACCAATGTCGGCGGCACCAAGGTTATTATCGACTTGGCCATAGAATTCGGTGCGGAAAGTTTCACTTTAATTTCCACCGACAAAGCTGTTAGTCCAAATAACATTATGGGGGCAAGTAAACGCATCGCCGAAATGATGACGTTGGCTAGTGCAATGAATGATGCTAATATTTCGTCCTCTGCGGTACGGTTTGGTAATGTGCTTGCCTCCAATGGTTCGGTCATTCCTTTGTTTGAAAAACAGATTGAAAACGGCGGCCCGGTCACAGTCACTGATAAACAGGTCACGCGGTATTTCATGACTAAGGAAGAGGCGGCGGCATTGGTATTACAGGCTGCGGCCTTGAACGGCGGCCAGCGCAAGGAAGTGTCCGCGATTTATGTGCTGGACATGGGCGAAACGGTTAATATCACCCATTTGGCTAAACAACTTATCCGCCTGCGTGGTTTGGTTCCGGGCGAGGATATTGAGATTAAATATACGGGTTTGCGACCAGGCGAAAAAATGGAAGAGGTATTGACCAGCGAAGACGAAAATCTGGAAAGCACTTATGTGAAAGGTATTGACCGATTTACCGACAGTGTCGCTGATCCAATATCCCTATCCAAACACGTCGAAACTTTGCTGGCTGCCGCCCGTAAACGCGACCGCACGGGTGTCAAAAAATCTTTAGCTAAACTGATACCGCAATTTGAACCCAACGGCAGGCTTTCTAAAAAGTAATAAGCATGTTAGCGCAAGCTTTTAACCCACCAAAGTGATTCTCTACGCAGGTAAGAATCCCACAAAAGAGTTAGCTATGTCCAAACCCACTAAACCCGGCCTTACCAAAATACAAACAGCCCTTATTTCCGTATCCGATAAATCCCGTCTGATCGAGCAAGCCACAGCCCTAAGCAAACAAGGTGTGCGTTTATTGTCTACAGGCGGCACTTACCGCGCACTTTCAGAGGCGGGTCTTGAGGTTGCAGAAGTGGCAAGCATTACAGGATTCCCTGAAATGATGGACGGACGGGTGAAAACTTTGCATCCAGCCATTCACGGCGGCTTGCTGGCTGACCGGGATATTGCGCACCATTTGGCGTCTATGGATGCGCACAATATTCCGAAAATTGATCTGCTCATCGTTAATCTCTACCCGTTCGAAGAAACCGTTGCTAGCGGTGCCGACTATGATACTTGTGTCGAGAACATTGACATTGGCGGACCGGCGATGATCCGCGCTGCCGCCAAAAACCATAAACATGTGGCGGTCTGTATTGATAGTGCAAGCGTTGAAAAATTACTTGGCGATATGGGGCAGCACGGCGGGTCAACCTGCCCGAAATTTCGCAAGAAGCTCGCTGCCAAAGCTTATGCGAGAACGGCGCAATATGATGCGGCAATTTCCAACTGGTTCGCGGAACAGCTCGCGATCAAAACCCCGGACTTTATCGCCCAAGGCGGAGAGCTTCGCCAAACCCTACGCTACGGTGAAAACCCGCACCAGTCTGCGGCTTTTTATACATCCGGCAAATCCCGCCCCGGCGTCGCCACTGCCAGACAGATACAAGGCAAAGAATTATCCTACAATAATATCAATGATACAGATGCCGCCTTTGAACTGGTGGCAGAATTTGGAGCGCAAGACGACGGCGCCAAACCGACCGTCGCCATTATTAAACACGCCAATCCGTGCGGTGTTGCCCAAGCCGACACATTGATCGAAGCCTACCAAGCGGCACTGGCTTGCGATCCGGTTTCTGCCTTCGGCGGCATTGTCGCCATTAACGGCATGCTCGACGGCGAGACGGCGCGGGCTATATCCAAAGTGTTCACCGAGGTTGTCATCGCCGTTGATATGGACACGGAAGCTTTGAATATCCTCAGCAAAAAGAAAAACGTCCGTGTCCTGATAACGGGCGGATTACCAAACCCAAGCGAGCCAGCATTCACCATGCGCAATGTGGCAGGCGGGTTCCTGTTGCAAGACCGCGACAATGGTCATGTGGCCGAGAGTGATTTAAAAGTCGTCACCAAACGCCAGCCAACTGAAACCGAAATGTCAGATATGCTCTTTGCCTGGCGCGTAGCAAAGCATGTTAAATCCAACGCCATCATCTATGTCAAAGACGGCTCCACCGCAGGTGTTGGCGCGGGCCAAATGAGCCGTATTGATAGCGCGCGTATCGCGGCGCGCAAAGCTGGCGATGCGCAGAAGGCTGCAGGATGGGACGAGCCCCGCACCAAAGGCTGCGTCTGTGCCTCGGATGCATTCTTCCCGTTCGCAGACGGTCTCCTCCACGCCGCCAAAGCAGGCGCCACAGCCGTCATTCAACCCGGTGGTTCAATCCGCGACGACGAAGTCATCGCGGCAGCAGATGAAGCTGGACTGGCTATGGTGTTCACAGGCATGCGGCATTTTAGGCATTGAGTGTTCGCTTTAGCGAAAAAATGCTCAATGAGCAATTTTAACGAGATGCCGTGTGCGCTAGCCGCTCACGGTTTTTCCGTAGGAAAAAGCCAATGGCGGCCCTCAATCCCAATCTTTCATATGCTCCATAATTTGAAGCATACGGAAAAATGGATTTCTAGTATCGTGCGTCGTATCTTTTGCTAACTGCCTTAACTCTTCTACATGGTTTTTATATTCACCATTTATAATTAATTCCAACTGTTCAAGGTTACCTAAATTCTTAGTGATAAAACCTCTCGGTACATAAGGAGACCAAAACATAAAACGATGATTTGTAAAATTATCTTTATATTTCTTAGCGTATTGAATTTGCCGAGCATGTTTTTTAGTAATCCGCTCTACGGTTTCCTGATTGTTCACGTAAAGCAAACCTCTGATATGCGTGGTAACTTCACAAAAGAAAATTGTATTGGTTTTAAAATTCAGTTCAACAACGTCCAATTCACCTAAACCCTCAAGCCCTCCGCCCGAGGGACGAACATTATAATCTACAACATCACACTCTTCAATAAGTTGAAGATAAGCACCAACAATAAATTCCCCAATATCCGTAGGCATTACTTACTCTCCCGTTCTTTCATTACGCTAGAGGGTTCCCCCTCCGAGCGCAAGAGCGCCCACCTCCCCCGCTGAAGCGGGGTGAGAATTATCACACGAAAATGTGAGACACTGGGTTTTTGTCTGCTCTATAAAGGCGAAAACAGGAGAGAATTATGTATACGCTTATTGGGTCGCCCGCCACACGGGCATTTCGGGTTGTTTGGTGTTTGGAAGAACTTGAGCTGGATTATGAAATAGTCCCCGCTGCGCCTGGCGGAGACGATATTAAAAACGTCAACCCGTCCGGCAAAGTTCCGGCGCTTATGGTCAAAAATGATAATGGTGACGATGATGTTATTATCGATTCTGTGGCCATTTGTCAGTTTTTGGCCGACAAGCATAACGGCTTAACCTATCCGGCTGGCACGATTGAGCGCGCTAAAATGGACAGTTTTACGCATCTGGCCGTGGACGAATTTGACCATGCATGTTGGGTCTGGGCCAAGCATGATTGGATTTATCCGGAAGGGCTAAAGGCGGAAAATGTAAAGCCTGCCTGCGCCCTTGAATTTAAGAAAGCTATACAGCATCTGGGAGAACGACTCGGCGATAATAAATATGTTATGGGAGATAATTTCACTGTACCGGATATCCTGCTCGGACAATGTGCGGGTTGGGCGACAAATATGTGTAAATTTGAAATTCCGGACGGCAAGGTTGCCGATTATTTCAAACGGGTCACCCGCCGCAAAGCATTTGTGAAAGCAATGCGGGTGAGGAACGCCTAGTTCTCGCTGATTTATGGGGGATCACCCAAGCCCCGCCATGCGCTTACCC
The DNA here is from genome assembly GCA_026982415.1 of Robiginitomaculum sp. GTDB lineage: Bacteria > Pseudomonadota > Alphaproteobacteria > Caulobacterales > Maricaulaceae > Robiginitomaculum_A. The sequence goes on along the minus strand of JALSHE010000010.1, from coordinate 3,379 downwards.
ATTTGCTCTGCGAGCGCCGTCAATCCGCTCATGGGGCGGATCAGGACCTCAAACTCTGTGATTTTTCCGTTCTCATCAAAGGTGATCAGATCCAGACCCTTGAGAGATTTGTCGCCGATATTTGTGGTGAACTCTAGGAAAGCACTGCGCCCATCCTCAGAAAACAATTCGCGGTGATAAGTGAAGTCTTCGAATATTTCTATGACTTGGGTCAGCACAAATACCAGAATATCCCGTCCGTGATATGGCTTATAGACCATTGGCGAGCGAAACACGGCGTCCGGGTGGATGATGCTGGCTAGTTTTTCTGGGTCTTTGTTTGCGACAATTTCGTGCCAAATTTTTAAGGTTTCGGACATAAGCATTTATTCCAGCACACTCATTTTTTCATCTTCGCCAATAGCCCATTCTAATTTGGCTATCAGGGCTTTGCGGGATTTCCTCTTGGTGCCTTTGAAAGCCCGCATATTGAGCATGGTCATCATTTTTGCCGCACCGTAAGCCGTCTGCATTACGGCGTCTTTATCCGCCAACATATCGTAATAGCCTGCGTCTTTAGCATCTTTGGGGCCGAAAATTTCGCCGTTAATCATAGAGCGACCCAAATAATGTTTTGGGATGAATTCGCGGGCAAGTTCTATACCGAAATGGTGCATGGTCATGCCGATTTGGGTCTCGTTTAATCCGGTTTTGGTGCCTGTATCGCCGCCGATACGGTAATCACAAGCCAGCAAAATGAACGCCCCCATGGCGATTGCATGACCGCCCGTAGCGGCAATCACGGGGAAAGGAAATTGCGCCAACCGCAAAGCAAAACGAGAACCTTGGCAGGTCAATGCCACCGCTGCTTCGGGGCCGGACATCATGATTTTCAAATCATAACCGCCAGAGAATATACCACCGTCCCGACCCGTGAGAATAACAACGGCTTCATCGGTTTCGGCCTTGTCAAAGGCAGCGTTAAGCTGATCCAGCATATCGGGCGAAAGTACATTGGCTTTGCCGTCGTCCATTTTAATTACGGCGATACCGTCTTCGAGTGTGTAAGTTATGAGATCGGTCATATTAGGTTCCTTTAAATATATCGGCCTGTTTGTCGGCTTCTACGGCGCGTTTTAGTGTGTCTAAGAGTGGTTTGACGGATTTAAGTTTTGTCGCAGCAAAGGCGGTCATATCCAATTTGCGCATTTGCTCCGCCTTGGTGAGAGCGGCAGCTTGCAAGTCGTTTGGTGTAACAAGGTTATGCAAAAACCCGGCGGTTAAGGCGGTTTTGGGGGTGAAAATTTCTGCATTATTGACGGCGCGTCTGACAAAGGGCGCGGCCAATCTAGCTTCGGCTATATCGACACCTGCTTGGGGCATGGTCATGCCAATGGCGACCTCGTTCATGCCAATTTTAAAGTTTCCCTCAACGCCGATACAATAATCGCAGGCCAGTAGCAGGTACGATCCCATAGCCATAGCGTGCCCATTAACGGCGCATATGACGGGGGTAGGGAAGGTGAGTAAGCGCCTGGAAAACGCACCGCCCTTTTCCATGAGCGCTAGTACTTTTTCGGGGCCTTGCATCATAATGCTAAGGTCAAACCCGGCACAAAACATACCTTGGCGCCCCGTGAAAACAACGACCTCGCCTGCAGCTTCCGCCTTATCAAACCCGGCGTTAAGTTGATCGAGCATATCGTTCGACAAAGCATTAACCTTGCCGTCGTCCATGGCAATGGTGGCGATGCCGGATCTGGTTGAATATGTGACAAGGCTGGTCAAATTGGCTCCTTATACGATATGAAATTTTTACGTGTCCGGCACAAATACCCACGCGCTTTGCCGAAATAAAGAGAAAGCGGCGCGGCGTAGAGGGTGTATGCGGTTGGGTTAGGCATCTTAATTTTTATCTTTATCCCTTATTCTATTTTGTCATCCCGGAAAAGCGAAGCGTATATCCGGGATCTCGGCGGTTAATCTAAACATGGAGATCCCGGGGCAAGCCCGGGATGACAGTTTTACAGTTTATTGAGCCGCTAAAATCTTGGCAACAGTGTCGGCTTTTAGGTCGTCAACACTTGCGTCTATGCCCATAGAGTTCGCCAACTTAACAACGTCCGCTTCCAGCATTTTATCCAGAGCGGATTTGGTGTATGTTGCGGCTTTATTACCAAAACGTCCGTACATGGTTTCGCCGCTATCTGCCATATCGCGCAACAAATTCGGTACTTCAAACTGCTCGCCGTAAGTTGAGCGTAGTTCGTCGGCGCGTTTTACGAAAACCGGGATACCCGTCATGTCGATAAAGCTGATGGCCCCGCCCGACCAAGGCGCGAAGCCCCAGCCGAATATGGAGCCGAGGTCGGCTTCGCGCGGGTCGGCGATTATGCCCTCCGCCATAGTGCGCGCGGCTTCGATGGCTTGGGCGTAGAGGATGCGGTCTTTAACCTCTGCGGCGCTTGGTTGCTTGTCCAAAATGCCGTCCACGGCGAATTGGCCTAGCTCTGGCCACAGGGATTTCTCGCGGCCATTATAGTCGTAAAAACCTTTTTCGTTTTTGCGGCCAAGCCGGTCATATTTTTCGACCATGGTTGTCAGGATTGGATCCATTTTGTGCGGTACATATTGATTGCCCAAATCCTTTTTGGTTTGCTGCAAAATCTTATAACCGAGATCCAGCGCTACTTCGTCTTGCAAAGATAATGGCCCAACAGGCATACCGGCCATACGTGCGCCTTGCTCAATCAATGTCGGCTTTACGCCTTCGGACAGCATGTTATAACCTTCATTGATATAGCGCATGACGCAGCGGTTCGCGTAGAAACCGCGCGTGTCTTCGACTACAATCGGGGTTTTCTTAATCCGCGTGGCGAAGTCAAGCGCACGGGAAATTGCGTATTCCGATGTCTCTTTGCCCTTGATGATTTCCACCAAAGCCATTTTATGCACGGGGCTAAAGAAATGAATGCCGATAAAGTTTTCAGGACGCGAGGACGCTTTGGCTAAATCCGAGATGGGAATGGTAGACGTGTTGGAGCCAAATACGGCGTCTTTGGGAATGACATCTTCAGCCATTTTTGTGATGGACGCTTTTAGCTCCGAGTTTTCAAACACGGCTTCGACCACCAAGTCTACATCAGAGAGCAGTGCGTAATCTGTGGTCGGGGTTATCCGCGCCAGAATTGCGTCCATTTTCTCTTGGGTTTGTTTGCCGCGCTTGACCCGCTTGGTTTGCTCGGTCTCGGTCAGGGCTTTACCCTTGTCCGCACCCTCTTGGTCACGGTCAATCAGCACAACTTCAATGCCTGCCATAGCCGACACATAAGCCACACCCGCGCCCATAAAGCCCGCGCCGATAACGCCGATTTTATTGATAGCGCCCGGTTTTTGCGAG
>JALSHE010000009.1 GCA_026982415.1 Robiginitomaculum sp. | reverse complement strand
GGGCGACAATGTGAACATTAATGTCGAATTAATCGTACCAATCGCAATGGAAGAAAGCCTACGCTTCGCCATCCGCGAAGGTGGCCGCACAGTTGGTGCCGGCGTTGTTGGTAAAATTATTGAGTAGGTAAAGATATAGAGGTGTAGCTCAGTTGGTAGAGCATCGGTCTCCAAAACCGAGGGCCGGGAGTTCGAGTCTCTCCACCTCTGCCATCATTTGGTGGATCCAAGGGAAGTAAAGCGCTAGAAAGAATAAGATGGCTGAAAAAAGTAAGCAGAAAGTCGGACCTGTCAAATATCTTGAACAGGTGCAGCAAGAGGGTCGTAAGGTTGTCTGGCCGTCGGCACGCGAAACTATGACTACATCTATCATGGTTATTATTGTCATGGTGTTCTTGGGCGTATTCTTTTGGGTCGTTGATTTTTTTACCGGTAATACTGTGGTTTGTGTCGCCGAAATTGGCCAAGCGGCGGATGTCGCCAAGAAATGTATTTTGGGGTTAAGCAGTGGAAGCTAAATGGTATATCGTTCAGGCGCACTCAAATTTTGAGAAGCGCGTACAGGAGAGCCTCTTTTCCGAGGCCGAGCAAAAAGGCTTGTCTGATTTGTTTGAGGAAATTCTGGTGCCGACAGAGCATGTCGTAGAAATACGCCGTGGTCGCAAGGTTGAGAGCGAGCGTAAATATTTCCCGGGCTATGTTTTGGTGAAAATGGTTCTGACAGATGAAGCTTATCATTTGGTCAAAAACACCCCGAAGGTCTCTGGCTTTTTGGGTTCGCTCAATAAGCCTATGCCGGTATCCGAAGCTGAAGTGCAGCGGATTGTTGGTCAAATCGCCGAGAGCGAAGATGCGCCGCGTCCTACGGTTATCTTTGAAATTGGCGAGAAAGTTAAAGTTACGGACGGCTCTTTCGCGTCGTTTGAGGGTAGTGTTGAGGATATTGACGAAGAAAATTCGCGCCTCAAAGTGCTGATAAATATTTTTGGTCGGGGCACCCCGGTCGAATTGGAATATACTCAGGTCGAGAAAACGACTTAAGTATCAAATCTCTGTGGGAGAGGGTGTGTAAGTCCATACATCTTTCCGACCACGGAACACACCGTAATGAGCATGGGGTTCGTTACATAATATAGCGCCCTTATTATAAAGGGTGCAATTTGGAGTGAAGCATGGCGAAGAAGATTGAAGGGTATATCAAATTGATCATACCTGCCGGGGCAGCCAACCCGGCACCACCGCTAGGGCCTGCATTGGGTCAGCGCGGCGTTAACATTATGGAGTTCGCCAAGGCGTTTAACTCCAAAACTGGCGATATGGAAAAGAACATCCCCGTCCCGACTGTTATTACGGTTTTTGCGGATAAGTCTTTTACTTTTGAAACCAAAACTCCGCCTGCGAGTTATTATCTCAAGAAGGCCGTCGGTCGCGATAGTGGTTCTAACGAGCCTGGTCGCGATATGGTTGCTACGGTAACTATGGCGCAATGTAAGGAAATTGCAGAAATGAAATTCCCTGACCTGACCGCCAATGATTTGGACGCGGGTGCCAAAATTATTGCAGGTTCCGCCCGTTCAATGGGCTTTGAGGTGGAGGAGTAGATCATGGCTGGAAAAAGATATAAAGCCGCTTTGGCGAAAGTTGACCGCAATGCGGATCACACTGTCAAAAACGCAGTAGAGCTGGTCAAAGGTAATGCGACCGCTAAATTCGACGAAACGATTGAAGTTTCTATCAATCTTGGTGTTGATCCGCGCCACGCTGACCAAATGGTTCGCGGCGTGTGTAAATTGCCAAATGGTACGGGCCGCTCATTGCGGGTTGCCGTATTTGCGAAAGACGCGAAAGCTGAAGAAGCAAAAAAAGCTGGTGCAGACATTGTGGGTGCAGAAGACCTGATGAAAATGGTTCAAGACGGTCAGATGGACTTTGATAAAGTTATCGCGACGCCGGACATGATGCCGCTCGTTGGTCGCCTTGGTCAAATTCTTGGCCCCAAAGGCATGATGCCAAACCCTAAGGTTGGCACAGTAACTATGGACGTTGCTAGGGCTGTTGCCGATTCTAAAGGCGGCGCGGTTGAGTTTCGGGTTGAGAAAGCCGGGATCATCCACGCGGGCGTTGGTAAAGCTAGTTTCTCTGAGGCTGCTCTTGCTGAAAATGTAAGCGCGTTTTTGGGCGCTATCATGAAAGCCAAACCAACAGGTGCCAAAGGCACTTATATGCAAAAAGTAACCCTAAGCTCTACCATGGGCCCAGGTGTTAAAATTGACGTGTCGGAAGCGACAGCGTCATAAGGAATTTGGCGGGGGGTAACTTCTGCTAATGTTCGTAGTGGTCGTCTAGGCGGCCATTACATTGTCCGAGATCACGGGTGCGGCAAATATAGCCGCTTAATTAAAGCCGGTGTGAGACAGAGCAAAAACTATTTTTGACCACCTTCTATAGGGGTGGTCACGAAGTTCGAGCCCTGGGACACAAGACCGTACCGGTTTTTGTCATTTGGCAAAAAAAGGTACACTGAAAGGCGGACCCATGGGGGGTTTGCCATTTACAGGGAGACCGCAATGGATCGTAAAGAAAAACAGGAACAAGTAAAAGTGCTGGAAGGCATTTTCGCTGATTCCGGATCCGTCGTTATGGCTGAATACTCGGGCATGACAGTTGCGGAACTGACTGATTTGCGCGCAAAGCTCCGTGAGGAGAACGCAACGATCAGAGTTGTTAAAAACCGTCTCGCTAAAATCGCACTCAAAGGAACGCCCGGTGAAGGCCTGGCTGACCTGTTCAAAGGCCCGGTAGCAATTGCTTATTCGGAAGATATGATTGGTGCGGCGAAAGTGACCGTAAAATTTGCCAAGGACAATGATAATTTCAATGTTCTGGGCGGTATTGCGGGCGATGACATCGTTGATGTCGCTGGTGTTGTGACATTGTCATCAATGCCGTCGCGCGAAGAGCTTATTGGTATGGCTGCCGCAAGGCTGCTGGGTCAAGCTTCTGAAATCGGTTCACGTCTTAATGCACCTGGGAGCGCGCTTGCTGGCGCAATTTCGGTCATTGAAGAGCGTGCCGCCGCCTAAAGAAGAACTAAGGGTTATTAACAATAGTCAGTATTCGTAACAATTCGAACTGAAACTTAAAAGGAAACTAAAATGGCTGATGTAGCTAAACTTGCAAAAGATCTGATGGCTTTGACCATCATGGAAGCAAAAGAACTCAATGATATTCTTGAAGAAAACGGCATCAAAGCCGCAGCTGCTGTTGCAGTTGCTGGCCCAGCTGCTGCTGGCGGCGAAGCTGCTGCTGAACAAACCGAATTTGATGTTGTTATGACATCATTCGGCGAAAAGAAAATCGCTGTAATTAAAGAAGTCCGCGCTATTACAGGTCTTGGCCTGAAAGACGCAAAAGACCTCGTTGAAGCCGCTCCTAAGGCTATCAAAGAAGGTGTGTCTAAGGACGAAGCTGAAGACGTTAAAGCTAAGCTGGAAGCAGCTGGCGCAACCGTCGAAGTTAAGTAATCTATCTCGTTCGGCGCGTACTTTACGTGCGCGCCGAACAATTCTCTTACACTAGATTTTAGGTGTGCTGTGCGGGACAGCTAAAATGCCCGAAAGAATTTAGAGAGATCATTTGGTCTTTCGCATTAAAAAAAGGTGTCTTTGATGTCGCTCACATTTACTGGCAAAAAACGTATTCGCAAAAGCTTTGGCAAGATTCCGGAGGTTATCCGCATGCCAAACCTGATCGAAGTGCAAAAAAGCTCTTACTATCAGTTCTTGCAAATGGATGTCCCTCTCGACGAACGTGGGGACGACGGCTTGAACGGTGTATTTAGATCCGTATTTCCGGTTCGGGATTTTTCCGAGCGGGCTATATTGGAATATGTATCGTTTCAATTTGATCCACCTAAATTTGACGAAGAAGAATGCCAGCAGCGCGATATTACCTATGCAGCACCGCTCAAGGTAAAAATGCGTCTTGTCGTGTTTGATACAGACGATTCTACGGGTGCTAAATCTGTAAAAGACATTAAAGAGCAAGAAGTTTATATGGGCGACATGCCCCTGATGACCGAAAAAGGCACATTCATTGTCAACGGTACGGAGCGGGTTATCGTCTCGCAAATGCATAGATCGCCGGGTGTTTTCTTTGACCATGACGGCGGTAAAAAACATTCGTCCGGCAAAGTTTTGCACTCTGCGCGTATCATTCCTTATCGTGGTTCGTGGATGGATTTCGAATTTGACGCCAAAGACATTTTGCATGTCCGGATTGACCGCAAGCGTAAACTGCCTGCGACAACGGTTCTGTATGCTCTGGGTATGACCAAAGAAGAAATCCTCGAAGAATATTACGACACCATTGATTACAAACGCAATAAAGCCAAAGCGGGCTGGTCACTACCGTTTAACAAAGATATGTACCGTGGATCAAAACTAATCCACGATCTAGTCGATGCCAAAACCGGTGATGTTGTTGCACCTGCTGGACGCAAATTGACGGCACGTGGTGCCAAGAAATTGGCCGAGGGTGGCTTGAAGAACCTGTTGATTAGCGACGAAGAATTAGCAGAGCGCTATGCCGCCGCCGATATTGTCAATGTCGAAACTGGCGAAATTTACGCAGAAGCTGCTGATGAGCTGAGCATTGAAGCTATCGAAGCTATGAACGAAGCTGGTATCACAGATATTTCAGTTCTCAATATTGACCATGTTAATATCGGGCCATTTATCCGCAATACTTTGGCCGCCGATAAGAACGAAGATAAAGACGGCGCACTTGTTGACATTTACCGGGTGATGCGTCCGGGCGAGCCGCCGACACCAGAAACCGCCGACGCTTTGTTCCAAAGCTTGTTCTTCGAATCTGATCGTTACGATCTGTCCGTTGTTGGCCGTGTGAAGATGAATTTGCGCATGGATATGGAATGTCCAGATAGCCAGCGTGTATTGCGCAAGGAAGACATCCTAGCGGTTGTCGATACTTTGGTGAAATTGAAAGACGGCATTGGCCAAACCGACGATATTGACAATCTTGGCAATCGCCGGGTGCGTTCAGTTGGTGAATTGATGCAAAATCAGTATAGAATTGGTCTTCTCCGTATGGAGCGTGCCATTAAAGAGCGTATGACTTCGGTTGATATTGAAACTGTCATGCCTCACGATTTGATCAATGCTAAGCCAGCCGCCGCCGTTGTGCGCGAGTTTTTTGGCTCTAGCCAATTGTCACAGTTTATGGATCAGACCAATCCGCTGTCTGAGATTACCCATAAGCGCCGTTTGTCTGCGCTTGGGCCCGGTGGTCTTACGCGCGAACGGGCTGGTTTTGAAGTCCGTGATGTGCATCCAACCCATTATGGTCGTATCTGTCCCATCGAGACACCAGAGGGGCCAAATATTGGCCTGATTAACTCGCTGGCTACCCATGCCCGGATTAACAAATACGGCTTTATCGAAAGTCCGTACCGCAAAATCATCAAAGGTAAAGTCACCAATGATGTGGTTTATCTCTCGGCTATGGAAGAAGCTCGCTACAAGATTGCGCAGGCCAATGCAGAGGTTGACGATAACAGCATGCTCGTCGGCGATATGATTACGTGCCGGGTTAATGGTGATGTGACTTTAATTGAACGCGACGATGTTGACATGGTTGACGTGTCTCCGAAACAGCTAGTCTCGGTCGCCGCCTCGCTTATTCCTTTCTTGGAAAATGATGATGCCAACCGTGCTTTGATGGGCTCAAATATGATGCGCCAGGCTGTGCCATTATTGAAGGCCGAAGCGCCTTTGGTCGGTACCGGCATGGAAGCAGTTGTGGCCGCAGATAGCGGCGCGATTGTTAACGCCAAACGCGCAGGTATTGTCGAGCAAGTGGACGCGAAACGTATCGTTATCCGCGCCACAAAAGAAAAAGATCTGACTAAGTCTGGTGTGGACATTTATAACCTGCTGAAATTCCAACGCTCGAACCAAAGCACGTGTATTAACCAGACACCGCTTGTGAAAGTTGGTGATGTGGTTAAGGCGGGCGATACAATTGCCGACGGCCCGTCTACGGACTTGGGCGAATTGGCGCTTGGTAAAAACGTGCTTGTGGCCTTTATGCCGTGGAACGGATTTAACTACGAAGATAGTATCTTGATTTCCGAGCGTATCGTGATCGACGATGTTTACACGTCCTTGCATCTCGAAGAGTTCAATGTCATGGCGCGCGATACTAAGCTTGGGCCTGAAGAAATCACCCGTGATATTCCTAATGTCGGCGAAGAAGCTCTGGGCAATCTCGACGAAGCGGGCATTGTCTCGGTTGGTGCCGAAGTGCATGCAGGCGATATTCTGGTTGGTAAAGTGACACCAAAAGGCGAAAGCCCGATGACACCGGAAGAAAAGCTTTTGCGGGCTATTTTCGGCGAGAAAGCCTCTGATGTTCGCGATACCTCATTGAAACTACCGCCAGGTGCTTCCGGTACGGTTGTTGAGGTACGTGTGTTTAACCGCCACGGAGTCGATAAAGATGAGCGTGCGCTACAAATCGAGCGCGAAGAGATTGAATTCCTCGGCAAAGATAGAGCCGACGAATTATCTATCCTGGAGCGCAATATCTATGCCAGCGTCAAGAAAACGCTGCTCGGCAAATCTGCCGTATCCGGCCCGCGCGGCTATAAAAAAGGCCCTGTCACCGCAGAAAATCTGGACGAAATCCCGCGCTCCGATTGGTGGCGTATCGGCGTAGACGACGAACAAGCCATCGGCGAACTTGAGGCTCTGCGTATTCAGTATGATACCTCCAAAGCTAAATTGGATGCCCGTTTCGAAGACAAAGTTGACAAGCTACAGCGCGGCGATGAACTGCCGCCGGGCGTCATGAAAATGGTCAAAGTTTTTGTGGCGGTTAAGCGTAAGCTCCAACCGGGCGATAAAATGGCCGGGCGTCATGGTAATAAAGGTGTAATATCTAAAATCAACCCACGCGAAGACATGCCGTATCTCGAAGACGGTACGCCTGTTGACATCGTACTTAATCCACTCGGTGTTCCTTCTCGGATGAATGTTGGGCAAATTCTCGAAACCCATCTTGGTTGGGCCAGTGCTGGCGCTGGTAAAATGATCAACGAAGCGCTACAAGCTTATAAAGAAAGTGGTGATATGTCGCCGCTGAAACTGGAGCTGGAAAACACTTACGGCAAAGATGCTGAGCTACCCAAGAAAAATTACGAGCTGGAAGAGCTGGCTGGTAATTTGGTCAAAGGTGTGCCCATGGCGACGCCGGTATTTGACGGCGCCCACGAAGAGGACATTGTTGAAATTCTCGAACGGGTTGGTCTCACCAGCTCCGGTCAAGAATATCTACGCGATGGCCGCACGGGCGAGCAATTTACCCGTCAGGTTACTGTTGGCTATAAATATTTGCTTAAACTACACCATTTGGTGGACGACAAAATCCATGCCCGCTCTATTGGGCCGTACTCGCTTGTTACCCAGCAGCCGCTTGGTGGTAAAGCACAGTTCGGTGGACAGCGCTTTGGTGAGATGGAAGTTTGGGCGCTCGAAGCCTACGGCGCCGCTTACACCTTGCAAGAAATGTTGACGGTGAAATCCGATGACGTTGCTGGTCGGACCAAAGTTTACGAAAGTATAGTGCGCGGCGACGATGCATTTGAAGCCGGTATCCCGGAAAGCTTTAATGTGCTTATCAAAGAGATTAGATCTCTTGGTTTGAACATTGAGCTTACGAACGGCTAACCCAGAAACAAAAACCAGAAACCAGAATCGTAAACATGAAAAACAAAGTAAACAAGAACGTACCGAGCGTAGTGAGGCAAGGCCAAGTGGCCGTCGGCGCTTGTGCGCCGCACCCGCGTAGGCGTGCGTTCTTGCGCACTGCCGTGAGCGATATAAAAAGGAGACGATCATGAACCAAGAGGTCATGAACATTTTCAATCCGGCCCAAGAGGGTCCGAGTTTTGACAGAATACGAATTTCTTTGGCATCGCCAGAGAAGATTTTGTCTTGGTCATTTGGTGAAATCCGCAAGCCGGAGACCATAAATTACCGGACATTCAAGCCCGAGAAAGACGGCTTGTTCTGTGCGCGTATCTTTGGCCCGACCAAAGATTACGAATGCCTATGTGGTAAATACAAACGCATGAAATATAAAGGCGTTGTCTGCGAGAAATGCGGCGTTGAAGTAACCGTTACCCGCGTGCGCCGCGAGCGTATGGGGCATATCGAGCTGGCTGCGCCTGTTGCACATATCTGGTTTTTGAAATCCCTACCGTCGCGTATTGCTACCTTGCTGGACATTACCCTCAAAGAAGTTGAGCGGATTTTGTACTTTGAAAGCTTCGTGATTACGGAACCTGGTTTGACATCTCTCACCGAACGTCAATTGCTGAGTGAGGAAGAATTCCTCGACGCCCAATCCGAGTTTGGCGAAGACAGCTTTACGGCAAGCATTGGCGCCGAAGCCGTGCGCGAAATGCTCATAGCTCTTGACCTGGAAGCCGAGGTTGAGCGCACCCGTTTCGACATGACCGAAACTGGCTCGCAGCTTAAGTTGAAAAAATACCGCAAGCGTCTAAAGTTGCTTGAAGCTTTCATCGCATCTGGCAACCGTCCCGAGTGGATGGTCTTGACCGTTGTTCCGGTTATCCCGCCAGAATTGCGCCCATTGGTGCCCCTAGATGGTGGCCGTTTTGCGACATCTGATCTGAACGATCTATACCGCCGGGTTATCAACCGCAATAACCGCCTCAAGCGCCTGATCGAATTGCGTGCGCCCGATATTATCGTGCGTAACGAAAAGCGTATGTTACAAGAATCTGTTGATGCGCTTATCGACAATGGTCGTCGTGGCCGTGTGATTACGGGTGCCAATAAACGCCCACTGAAATCCATGTCCGACATGCTTAAAGGTAAGCAAGGTCGTTTCCGCCAGAACTTGCTGGGTAAACGGGTCGATTATTCTGGTCGTTCGGTTATCGTGGTTGGCCCAGAGCTGATGTTGCACCAGTGCGGCTTGCCCAAGAAAATGGCTTTGGAATTGTTCAAGCCATTTATCTATGCGCGTCTAGATGCCAAAGGTTTGTCCGGTACAGTTAAACAGTCCAAGAAAATTGTTGAGAAACAACGCCCGGAAGTTTGGGATATCTTGGACGAAGTTATCCGCGAACACCCGATCATGCTCAACCGTGCGCCAACTTTGCACAGGCTCGGCATTCAGGCGTTTGAACCCGTTTTGACCGAAGGTAAAGCCATTCGCTTGCACCCGCTGGTTTGTACAGCATTTAACGCCGACTTTGACGGTGACCAAATGGCGGTTCATGTACCGCTTTCTATAGAGAGCCAGCTAGAAGCTCGCGTTTTGATGATGTCTACCAACAACATCTTGTCGCCGGCCAACGGTAAGCCGATTATTGTACCGTCCCAAGATATCGTTCTGGGTCTGTATTATATGTCCATCATGGTCGACGGCGAAAAAGGTGAAGGTCGTGCATTTGTAAATATGCAAGAGATAGAAGCCGCGCTCGATGACAAACAAATCACATTACACTCCAAAATCCTTGGCCGCTTCAAGGTTATGGACGCGGACGGTAATATCACTCAAGAGGTGGCTGAAACCACGGCTGGTCGTTTGATGATTGCCGAATATTTGCCAGTGCATGAAAAGATTCCGTACTCGGAGCTTAATGTATTGATGACCAAAAAAGCTATTGGTTCATTGATCGATTTAGTGTACCGTCATGCGGGTCAAAAAGCGACGGTAATTTTCTGTGACAAAGTCATGGGTATTGGCTTTCGCGAAGCGGCGAATGCCGGTATTTCGTTTGGTAAAGATGATATGATCATCCCCGAAGAAAAAGCTATATTCGTCGGTGAGACCAAAGCTTTGGTCAATGATTTCGAACAGCAATATGCAGACGGCCTTATTACCAAAGGCGAGAAATACAACAAAGTTGTCGACGCTTGGTCAAAATGTACGGACAAAGTGGCGGACGCCATGATGGACGAAACTGCCAAGCCGCGCAAAATTATCAACTCCGTGTTTATGATGGCCGATAGTGGCGCGCGTGGTTCCAAGAACCAAATGAAACAGCTTGCGGGTATGCGTGGTCTCATGGCCAAGCCGTCGGGCGAGATTATCGAGACACCGATTATTTCCAACTTTAAAGAAGGCCTGTCGGTTCTTGAATACTTTAACTCGACCCACGGGGCGCGTAAAGGCTTGGCCGATACGGCGCTGAAAACTGCGAACTCGGGTTATCTAACCCGCCGCTTGGTTGACGTTGCCCAGGACTGTATTGTCACCGAACTTGATTGCGGAACGTCCGAGGGTATCAAGCTCATTCCTGTGGTGGATAGCGGTGAAGTTGTCGTTAGTTTAGGCGAACGTATGCTTGGCCGTAATTGCGCCGAAGACATTCGCGATCCAGCAAGCGGCGATGTTATCTTCCCGGCCAATACTTATATCGACGAAGACAAAGCCTTGGTGATTGATAATTCAGGTCTTGCAGACGCCCGCGTGCGTTCGGCTCTGACCTGCGATACAGTAACTGGTATTTGTTCGGCCTGTTATGGTCGGGATCTAGCGCGCGGTACCCGTGTCAATATGGGCGAAGCGGTAGGCGTTATTGCGGCGCAGTCTATTGGCGAGCCGGGTACTCAGCTCACCATGCGGACCTTCCATATTGGCGGTACGGCCTCAGTTTCTGATAAATCCGTGGTTGAAAGTGCCAATGAAGGTAAGGTCGTCTATATTAACGGTAATGTTGTCAAAGACAGTGCGGGCATTCTCATGGTTATGGGGCGCAACATGCAAATTGCCGTGCATTCAAACGACGGCAAAGAGCTTGAGGCGCATAAAGTTAGCTATGGCAGCAAGGTTTGGGTCGAGGACGGCGCCAAGATTGCGCGCGGTGACAAGATCAATGAATGGGATCCTTATGCGGAGCCTATCTTGACCGAAGTTGGCGGTACGGTGCAGTTGCTCGATATGATCGACGGCGTTTCCGTGCGTGAAGAAACTGACGAAGAAACCGGTATTACCTCCAAAGTTATCGTCGACTGGCGTTCATCTGCTAAAGGCGGTGATCTACAGCCAGTTGCAGTTGTTTTGGACAAAGACGGCGAACCTATGAAAACGCCAAACGGTAATGTAGCATCTTATATGCTTTCCGTTGGTTCTATGTTGTCTGTCAATGACGGTGACAAAGTTCATGCTGGTGACAGCTTGGCACGTATCGCCAAAGGCGGTGCGACTCAGCGCGATATTACCGGTGGTCTGCCGCGTGTGGCCGAATTGTTCGAGGCGCGTAAGCCAAAAGACGATGCGGTTATTGCCGACAAAGACGGTGTTATTGAATTTGTCCGCGAGTATAAAAACAAGCGCCGTATTCAAATTACACCGGACGATGAGACTATTGAGCCGTCCACATTCCTAATTGCCAAAGGTAAGCACATGTCTGTGCGTCCCGGCGACCGCGTGGTTAAAGGGGATTACCTCATTGACGGTAATCCTGCGCCCCACGATATTCTGGAAATCCTCGGCGTCGAAGCTCTGGCAGAATATATGGTCGACGAAGTGCAAGCGGTTTACCGTTTGCAAGGCGTGCCGATTAACGACAAACATATTGAAGTTATCGTGCGTCAAATGTTGCAAAAAGTTGAGGTTATTGATCCGGGCGATACCAGCTTGCTGAAAGCCGAGCAGATAGACCGCCAAGATTTTGCCGACGTGAATAAGGCACTTCTGGAACGCGACAAAGACAAGACGCCAGCAACGGCGAAACCGTTCTTGCTCGGTATCACCAAAGCGTCATTGCAAACTAAGTCGTTCATCTCGGCAGCGTCTTTCCAAGAAACCACCCGCGTACTGACCGAAGCGTCGGTGCAGGGCAAGGAGGATTTACTCGAAGGTCTCAAGGAAAATGTTATCGTCGGTCGTTTGATCCCGGCTGGTACAGGCGCAATTTTGCGCAAATACCAAAACTTGGCCAATGCCCGCGATACCAAACTTCTGGAAGACCGCGCAGCTGGCATAGACACAGACGAAGATCTACCAGCAGAAATCGCAGAAGCCGCAGCGAAAGAAGCTGGCGAGTAGGTTTCTGGGACAGCCCCAAATATTATTTCACAAAACCCGGTCTTATGGCCGGGTTTTTATTTGGGTGTGATGCGTAGTAATTTGCCGTCCGCCGCATCATCGGTCAGGATGAGGATAGAGCCATCGGGGGCGGTACGGACATCGCGGATGCGGGCGTTTAGATCTGATAATAAAATATATTCACCGACGGCTTTCCCGTTTTCCAAATCGACCCTGCGCAAGTCGCGGGATTTAAGCCCGCCGACGAAAGCATCGCCGTTCCAGTCCGCAAATAAATCTCCCCGGTAAATGGTCAGGCCGGACGGGGCGATGGACGGTGTCCAGTCTAGGACAAACCCCTCCATGCCTGTGTAGCTTTCAAATGGGGATATTTTTGCGCCATTATAATCAGTGCCCGTGGTGGTGATGGGCCAGCCATAATTCTTGCCGGGTTCGATGAGGTTAAGTTCATCCCCGCCTTTGGCCCCATGTTCATGGATCCATAATTTACCGCTGATCTTATCATAATGCAGGCCTTGGGCATTGCGGTGACCCAAACTGTAAATTTCTGGACGCACATCCGTCTCGCCAATGAACGGATTATCTGCGGGAACGGATCCGTCCGGATGTAGCCGTACAATTTTACCGAGGTGCGAGGTTTTATCCTGCGCCGCCTCACGGTAGGCAAAACCCTCACCGAGCGTCATCACCAATGTTCCGTCTGGCAAGAAAACCATGCGCGCCCCGAAATGCGACGAGGTATCTTTGGCCGGGCTTGCCTGAAAAATTTCTGTGCGATCTACTAAGGTTCCGTCAACCAGGCGGGCGCGTATGATAGCCGTGCGGTTAGCCTTTTTCGTGCCCTTGGCATAGGACAGAAAAACAGTCTGACTGTCGGCAAAATCCGGAGCCAAAACAACATCAAGCAGACCGCCTTGTCCCTGGGCATATATATCGTCCGGCAGACCACTGATCTCAGTGCGGGTGCCGTCTAACCGAATATGCTGTAAATACCCAAGCTGTTCCGTGACCAAATAACTACCATCTGGCAATACGGCAACACTCCAAGGGGCGCGGAGTTTACCTGCAATGGTTTGCACATTAAGTGCAGTCTGGCTGGCGCTTGCCACTATTCGCTGCGTGGTTTTTTCGCTTTTATCGGGCGCACAACCAGATACCAACAGAGCAATGGCAACCGCAAAACCTGTTATTCGAATACCCATAATTGCTCCTTTCGAACTGGCCATTTTTAACGTGCCTTGACCTATACCCAATGCTTAGCCCATATTGGCGGTGGGCGAAAGGCCAGAAAGAAAAGAAGAAAATGAAGAAGCAAGCCAAGAGAGAGAAGCCATGAAGAAATTCGGAAAAACATTTTTGGTCTTTATCCTCAGCGTGCTTATCGCCACCTTACTGGCCACCTTGTTCTCGACCCAATTTGTCATTACTGGATTAGAGGGCGCTGGTGCCAAAGTAGGCCTCGGGGATCGCTTGGACATGACTTTTTATGACCTTGGTCATTTAGGGCGGCTGTATGGTATTTTCATCTTTATCGGCCTAGGCATTGCATTCTTGTGTGCAACCATAGTCCACCGCTTCGCCAAAACCAAACGCCCCCTAATTTACGTGGTCGCAGGCATGGCCTGTTTCGTGATTATGCTCTACCTAATGCAAGTCGTCTTCTTCGGCGTCCCGATAATAGCCGGCGCAAGGAGCGGGCTTGGTCTGGCATTCCAAGCATTGGCTGGCGGCTTGGCGGGCTATGTATTTGCGCGACTGACGGGCAGGGGGCGGGTTTAGTTAATGATAACCCACGCTAACTTGCCCTGACTTCGTTGTGGGCAGATTGCCTTTGGTCTGCCGCACCGTTCAGGCAACTGACAACAGCTTGTCCAAGAAAGTACGCAAAATTTACCGGAACGGCATTGCCAATTTGTTTGTATTGCTGACTTACACTGCCTGCAAATTGCCATTCATCGGGAAATGTTTGTATGCGCGCATATTCTCGAACTTGAAACGGTCTTGTTTCGTCCGGGTGACAACGCTCAGTTTGTTTTTGAGCTGGCGCACATGTTAGTGTAAGACATGGTTCATCCCAAGAAATTCTGCGGGCCATACCAGTCTTGCCGCCCCCAAGATAATAACTCTTTAGCATATATTCTTTTTGTATCTTGACAGGTAAATCGCGCCAATATCCACCGGGGGGAATAAGAGACAAGATTTCTTTTTTGCGCTTGGGGTAAACCTGCCCTGCTGTTTCAGGGACGTCATTAATATATAACGGCCCGGATTTTAGAGCATCTTTTAACGTATAAATATTTGGCTGTGGTTTTGGGTACTCGAATACGAGGTTGCTATTTTTTTTAATCCCTACAATTATTAACCGTTCGCGTTTTTGCGGCACTCTGTAATGAATTGCTCTTAAGACTTGGGGCTTCACAACGTCGTAGCCCAGTTCTTCCAGAATATAGATCATTGTTTTTAGGGTGTTGCCATTATCGTGGTTTAACAAACCTCTAACATTTTCGCCTATAAAGATATTTGGTTCCGTTTCCTTGATACACCGTGCAAATTCATAAAACATAGTGCCGCGAACGTCTTCAAAGCCCATTTTTTTGCCAGCATAGCTAAATGTTTGGCAAGGGAACCCGCCTGTTACGAGGTCAACTTTTCCTTTGTAAGGTGTGAAATCCACATGGGAAATATCCCCATTTACGACATTCCATTCCGGTCTGTTTTTTCTGAGTGTGCTACAGGCATATTTATCTATTTCGTTGAGCAGAATGTGATCAATGCCGGCCCATTCCATCCCCAATGCTAACCCACCTGCACCTGCAAACAGCTCTATCGAAGTGTATTTCCTCTTGGGAGAAATGCGCTTATGTTCCTGAGTTTGCTCTGCGTTTGCGCATCTCAAAAATGAAATATTATTGATACTGTCCTCATCGTAAAGCCTATAATTATTCGCAGGGTTTCTGGTAGCCTTTAAAGTACCTTCATTATCCCATCGGCGAATGGTCTCAGGGCAAACCCCTAGCTTTTGTGCGGCTTGTGAAACGGTAAAATAGTTTTGCATTTAGAATCGTCCTTCTTACAACCTTATACATGGTTATTTAAATCTAATTTTCCCTTTAGGTAAAGGCCTAAGTTCTATACTTGTTCTTTTATATTTATTGAGGGAACCTAGGTTTCATTGAAAAGTAAAAGAGACACCCTATGTTAAATGAGAAAGATGCAAAACAAATCATCAAAGCGACGGTTAAGAGTAGCATTATTGAATTTGCAAAAAAGTCTGTACGGAAAAAAGCAAAATTCCAAATACTTGATCTGATTATTCCTAAAGAACGTAAAATTAGATCTGTTGTGGGGGGGTTGGAAACGTCTTTAGGAACTACTCTTTGGGAGCCCTTAGCGAAAGCATTGGCTTCAAAGAGTGGTTTTACGGTTATAAAATCAAACCTTAAAAGTCCAACAAATATGCCTTCCAACTTAAATAATTCGCTACAAACGATTATCGACGATCGCAAGAATCAAGGTGGTTTGTACGATGCAACCAAAAGCCACGAAGAAATTAAGCGGGTATGTCAGTCTTTCATCAAAACCCCAGTCGGGTCTTTTACAGTCGCACCGAGGGGCAGGGGTGTCGATATATGGTTGGAAAAAGACGGAATAAATTATTTTTTTGATACTAAGACGGTTCAGCCGAACATTGGTACTTTTACAAGCTGTATGGAACAAGTACTAACCTGGTACGCTTACTATTATTCCAAAAACCCTACCGGGACAGCAGTTGCTAGAATTGTATTTCCATACAATCCGAATCCTGGCAAATCATTTTGGGATGGAGCAATGGGCGGTGGTAAACCACTTGAACCAGATAATGAGGCTTGGGTAGAGAATCAATTTTGGGATTTTTGTTCAGGGCTAGAAGACACATATGAACTCATTACATCGGCTTTTATTGAGCTGCAAAAGTCCGGGGCTTTGGAAAGAATTCTTGATGCAATTTTTAGAAACGGTGAGATTAATGAGTCTACGCCCTAAGAAGGGGCACCTCCCCCGCGATGCGGGGTGAGGATATTTCCTTATTAACCCAACCTACTTAAACTCTGGCAAGTCTGCTTTCATTTGTGCACCTTGCCTCTCTGCGGCTAGGGCTTTGGCGCGCATGAAGGCTTTGAACTCTGGTGAGTTTGTTAGGGCTTGGAGGTCGTGTAAGTTCGCTGTGGCTTCGGCTGTTACATTGAACATTTGCTCTAGCTTCTCCATGTCGGATTTTTCCCGTGGGAATACCCGGATTTGAACCTTTGTGTCCGCATCAATACCGGCCAGGTCTTTGGCGATTTCGAGGGCTTTCATGAAGCCGCCGAGCTCGTCAACCAATCCAATCTCTTTGGCTTGCGTGCCCGTCCAGACCCGGCCACGGGCGATCTCGCGCACACGTTCGATGGACAGGCCTCGGCCTTCGGCGACCCGGCTGGTGAAGTCGACATAGATGTCTTCCATACTGTCATACATGGCTTGGCGATTGCCTTGGCTCCACGGCTCGAAGGCCGAATAGGCGGAGGAAAATTCGCCGCCCAGTTCGATGGCTTCAATATTATAGCCGACCTTGGCCAAGGTGTCGCGCAGGACGACCTTGCCGCCGACCACGCCAATAGAACCAGTAACCGTGGTCGGCATGGCAATGATTTTGTCTGCTGGTGCCGCCACATAGTAACCACCCGAAGCCGCATATTGTCCCATTGAGATAATCACAGGTTTGCCTGCATCTTTAGCTTTGATAACCGCGTCCCAAATTTGGTCAGACGCGGTGGCGGATCCGCCGGGGCTATCGATGCGAAATATAATGGCCTTAACTTTGTCGTTCTTGGAGGCGGCAATCAGGGCTTCGGACACGGTGTCGCCACCCATGGAGATATTGTTGGAGAACGGGTTGGAGCCGTCGTCGGAGCCACCTTGAACAACGGCACCTTGGCCGCCGACAAAGGCAATGAGGGGGCCGGTGTTAAACCCGGCGCCGTAATCCGCAACGCTCTGGAAGCTCGCGGACTTGCCGCCCGCTTTCTTCTTGGCGTAGTCTTTGGCGTCTACATAATGCCCCAGCTTGTCCACATAGCCAAGCTCTTTGGCCTTTTCGGCGCTGTGGGGCGCATTGTTGAGAAAGTCGAGGAAAGCTTTTTCCGTGATGTCCCGGTCCGCCGCAATATTTTTGACACTGCTGTCCATGAGCGATTGCAACAAAGATGTCATAGCTTCGCGGTGCGGCTCGGTCAGCGTCTTTTCGGTAAAGGTATTGGCGGCGTTCTTATATTCCGCAAATTTAACGAACTCAGGTTTGGCATCGAGCTTCTCGAACACACCGCCGAGGAATTCTATTTCTGCCCGCATACCGGCCAGAGAAAAGCCTGTGGTGTCTTGCAGCCAAACCTCGTCGGCGGCAGAGACGGCCATGTAGGCGGACAGACTTGTACCCTCAAAACCCTGTGCATGGGCGACGACAAATTTTCCGCCCTCTTGGAAATCTTTGATAGCAAGCCTTATTTCTTCGGCTTGGGCCGGTGCCATCGCCCAGCCATTGGCGCGGATGAACAGGCCTTTGACCTTTTTGTCGTCTTTGGCACGGTGCAGGGCGCGGACGACTGTAACGACAGAGTTAGGTTTGTTGCCGAACAAATTGCTACCGCCGCTATGGTCGAGCATGCCCCCGCGCAAATCCAGGTTCAGAACAACCGACTTACTCTTGACGCCGTCTTTCTTGCTTGCAGAACTGACCACGGCACCAATTATCACAAAAAAGAAAACCATCATCAATAGCATGGCAACAAAAAAGCCGATGACCGAAGCAAAGAAGGAGATAAAAAACTGACGCATGGAAATATCCTTGATGATTTTGAACTGGTGAGTTTGAAACGTGTTATGGTCGCATTCTTACATAGTTATAGGATAAGGCCAAGACATTTCTCGATAAACGATAATAGATTTACAGTGACCGATAATTTATGGCGTAATCGTAAGGTGGCTGGAAAAGCTGTAATTTATCGTGAAAAACCGATTGCATTGTTGGAATTAAGGAGATAATAAGCGCCCCTTACTAGGCTCTGAACAAATACAGAGTTTACGCTTTGGGGCGTAGCCAAGTGGTAAGGCATCGGGTTTTGATCCCGTGATCGTTGGTTCGAACCCAGCCGCCCCAACCATTCCTCGGTCATTTTAGGCTGCGGTTATATTAATTTCTTGTGTAATGTATTAACAGCGCCTCTGAAAAAACCGTGCGAGTCAAGAAGTTTATTTGTAAAAAAAAGCAAAAAAAATGCATTTTGGTACATCCTAACGATTGATTAACGCGAAAGAGCCGTGTAAGCCTACCTGAAATAATAACAATGCAAGGTCTAACAAAGGGACTTGCGAATTTTTGGGAGCTGTGTGTGGTGATTATTCCTACAAAGGTTAAGGCGTTGGCGGTAGCGGGATTAGCTGCGGTTGTTCTGGTTCCGACAGCGCTCGCGCAATCTTCAGGAAGTGAAGCGGCTTATAAAGCTGTATTGCAGGCTATTGCTGAACAAAAAACAAGTCTCGCACAGCAGGAATACTTTGTCGTGCAGCAAACCGCGAAAATTAATTCACTAAATTCACAAATTGAAGGCCTTGATGATTTGAAGGCAACGATTGAGCCGATGCTTGGCAAAATGGCCACCAGCATAGCGGGAAAGATAAAATCGGATTATCCGTTTGAGTTGGATCGCCGTCTCCCGAGATTGCAGTCATTGGAGGCGTCGATTAAAGATCCAAATACGGCGGTCGGGGATAAATATCGCAAGGCCCTTAATATTTATAAGCTTGAGGTTAATTACGGTCAAAGCATGGAGGCCAAAAAGGGTAATCATCCCATAAGTCCAACCATTCGTGTCGGCGATGATCGTTGGGAGAAGGACGAAAAGGGCGAGGTTAAGCTCGATAAAAATGGCAATAAAATCGAAATTTTTGATGGCTCCTATCTGCGTTATGGTCGCATTGCCTATGTGTATCTGCAGGCTGATGGCACCCAGGCTATGCGCTATGATTTAAATGCTAATGAGTGGGTGGATTTGCCCAAGAACAGTATTGCCGATATTAGGCGCGGTGTGAAAATAGCAAGCGGTGAGGCTGCGCCAAATGTGGTGAAAGTGCCGTTGTTTCCAAATCCTTAATTAAGGTGAATTTCGAGCCGAATTTATGGCTCATCGGTAGTTCTTAACGGGAAGTGGAGTTGCCAAAAAATCGCGAAGCAGGTGGTCTGTAGAGCGAGCAAAATTGAAACTAGATCGGAAGGAAGACATGTCGAAAATTTCAAAAATCAGGCCTAAGTTCGTAAGAACCAGGAGCGTCCTGTTGGCTGGAGCGTGTGTATTGGCTGTCGCCATGCCTGCGCAAGCGCAACTGGAGCAAGCTCTGCGGGTAGCGCAAAGTTCAACCGCAGCTAGCGCAGCGGCTCAAAGGCAAGTCGAGCAATCAGATGATACTGCGGAAAGTGCGGCACGGGATTACCGCGCCGTCTTGCAGCAAATTGACAATATGAAATTGTTTGTCGATCAGCAGGATATCTATTTGCGCGGTCAAGCTGGTGATATTGAGGCTCTTAGGGAGCAACTTGGATCCGTAGAGCAGGTAAAGCGCGGTATGGTGCCGATGATGCTTTTGATGGCGGCCAAGATAGAGGATTCGGTCAATGCTGATATGCCGTTTAAGTTGCGTGAACGCAAAGAGCGCTTGGCGCGGCTCAAGGAAACACTGGGTGACCCTTCTATTACGCCGACCGAGCAATACCGTCAGGTGCTTGCAGCTTATAAAAACGAAGTGGCTTATGGCCAGGGCATGGATAGCTATGAGGGCGCCCACCCAAGTAAGTCGGGTGTTAAGGTTGATTATCTGATGTTTGGCCGGATTTCTTTGATTTATATGACCAAAGACGAGAAGGATCTTGGGTATTTTGATATGTCTGATCG
Organism: Robiginitomaculum sp.; assembly: GCA_026982415.1. Lineage (GTDB taxonomy): Bacteria > Pseudomonadota > Alphaproteobacteria > Caulobacterales > Maricaulaceae > Robiginitomaculum_A. The sequence continues at coordinate 12,527 of JALSHE010000009.1, read as the reverse complement.
GACATGGAAGTCAGTGGATAGCAGTAATGCTTTACAGGTTCGTCAAGCCATCCGAATTGCTAATGGTGAGGCTGCACCGGAAATAGTGTTTGCCCCTGTAACCGGCGCGAAATAGAGAAAGAGGATATTTCAAATGATTAAATTATCGAAAAACTTAAAAAAATTGAGTGCTTTATTACTAGGTGCTGTTTTAATGGCGGGACTGGCAATGCCGGCGGGTGCCCAAATTAACTCTGTCAGTGAATTGCTGGATAAAGTGCGCAGAGACGCGCAAACCACAAAAGCTGAAAACGACAAACGTGTCCGAGAGTTTAGGTCTCGTGCCAATGAGCAAACTGCAAAATTGAATTCGGCGCGTGCTGAGCTTCGTGCTCTTGAAACGCAAGTTCGAAATGTTGAGAGGAAGTTTGATGCTAACGAAGCAGTTATTGCAAATTTAGATGGGCAGTTAAACTCCGCTCTCGGTGAATTCCGCGATGTGTTTGGTTTGGCGCGTTCCAAGGCTGGTGAGTTTAAGGCGACTTTGGATAGCTCATTGATTTCTGCGCAATATCCAGGGCGTACTGATGTATTAGGTAAAATAGCCAATTCAAAAGCTTTGCCGAGTTCTGACGAGCTTAATAAAATCTGGCAGTTGATGCTGGAGGAAATTCAGGCTCAGCGTGAGGTCACTGCATTTGATGCAAATGTTGGCAATAGTGCAAACCCTGGTGAAAGCATGAACTTGACGCGCGTCGGCCCGTTTAATGTGTTCACCACCGCAGGCGGCGAGTTTCTTGAGTACAAAAACTCAAAAGAACCTGGGGTTTTACCGCTAACCTATTTGGGTAAGCAGCCTCCTAAGGCTATTGGTAAAGCGGCAAAGGCCGTTCTTAATGCTGGCCCTTCAGAGCTTGTCTTTGGTCCAGTTGATCCAACACGTGGTAGCTTGCTGAAAGCGCTAGAGCGTGTGCCGGATAGAAAAGAGCGTGTTGATCAAGGTGGGCCGATTGGTAAAATTATTCTCGGCGTTCTTCTTGTCGGTGGTATTTTCGGCATACTTAATATCGTTCGTCTGTTCTTGGTTTCCTCTGCGGTTCGCGCCCAGAAGAAGAAAGCGCAACCGTCTAAATCCAACCCGCTTGGCCGTGTTATGATGGCTTATGATGGTGTGAAGAACAAAGACGAGGAAGTTATCGAGCTTAAATTGGACGAAGCTATTCTCCAAGAAAGCCCGAAGCTTGAATTTGGCCTTAACCTGCTTAAGCTTGGTGCAGCGATTGCCCCTCTCCTCGGCCTACTTGGTACAGTGACAGGTATGATCAAAACCTTCCAGGCTATGATGATCTACGGCGCTGGTGACCCGCAATTGATGGCTGGTGGTATTTCCGAAGCTTTGGTTACGACCATGCTTGGTTTGATTGCCGCTATTCCGCTCTTGGTCTTGCACAGCTTCTGTTCATCACTTGCACGCGGTGTTCAAGGGACACTGGAAGAGCAATCTGCTGGTATCGTAGCGCGCCATGTTGAGGCTCGCCGGGGTTAATTCGCGGCAATGCAAAACGGGCCCAGTTTAGGCTGGGTCCATGAATTGCCCATAATTTTAGTCGCAAATATTGCGGCCTTATATGGGCGTGAAATCAGGGAATAGGAAAAGGTATTGATATGCCAGAATGGTTAAATCCGAAACTAGCCTATGAAGGATTAATGGACTTTTTTGCCCAGGGCGGAACAACCGTTCTGGTGCCAATTATGATTGTCGCCTTTATGTTGTGGGCTTTCATTATGGAACGTCTCTCATATTATTTATTTGCCCACGGTGCGCTAAAAACCCGGTTGCGAGCGGAGTGGAGTGCGCGGGAAGATAAGCGGTCTTGGCGCTCACGCGCTATTCGCGATGATTTGGTTTCGCAGGTTAGGCTAAATACGGATAGATTTGTCGGTATCGTGCAGGCACTTGTGGCGGTTGCGCCATTACTTGGGCTTTTGGGGACCGTGACAGGCATGATCGAAGTGTTCGATATTATGGCTTTGTCCGGCTCGTCCAGTGCCAGATTGATGGCGGGGGGCGTGTTTAAAGCGACGATCCCAACTATGGCTGGTATGGTGGTGGCTTTGTCCGGCATGTACTTTGCCAATTGGTTGCCAAAGCTAAGTATTCGTGAGACGGCAAAGTTCGCTGACACATTGGAAATCGGAGAATAAAATGAGAAGACGTGTACGCCACGGCGGAGATGACGCCGATGTAGATATGACACCGATGCTCGACATCGTGTTTATCATGCTAATCTTTTTTATTGTGACAGCAACTTTTCTGGACGAGACGGGTATTGATTTAACCCAGCCGCCGCCGCCGCCAAATCAGGACAATCTTGATGACTCTAAATCCGCTATCTCGGTTTATGTTGATGGCAAAAACAGGTGCTCGGTTGATGGTCGCGGTTCGGATTGTGATCGCGTGGTTCTAACAGTGGAAAGCCTTTTGGCTGATAAACCTGGTGCGAGTATTATTCTGAAAGTCCACGAATTGGCAGATAATCTATATTTGGTTGGTTTGAAAGATAGCTTTGACGACAAGGGTCTCACATCCAAAATAGAGATCATTAAAGGGTAGAAGTGTAATTAAGTTACAAAAGGCTTGTAATTCAATAATTAGTGTGATAAGGTAACGAAATGGCAAGACGTAGTCGCGTAGCAGTTGAAGCGGAAGACACCGAGTTAAACATGACACCCATGCTGGATGTAGTGTTTATTCTCTTGATCTTCTTCATTGTGACCTCAGTGTTTGTGAAAACACCTGGGTTTGAACCGAGCAAGCCGGAGGCTATCACGGATGTGGATTTGCCACCTGGTATTATTGTGGCGATTAGCCGCGAGAACGAGATTTGGATAGATAAAATGCCTTATGATATTAACGAAATACGCCCGGTTATATTGGCGCTTCGGGACGAAAATCCAAAAGCAGGCGGGATTATTCAAGGTGATAAAGAGGCGCAGGCCGGTATAGTGATGCAGGTGCAAGAATTGATGACCGACCTTGGCATCGACACCCGTGTTTCAACTGATTAGCAGGCATGAGCGCCTAATACTTGACTGCCTTGTAGGAGGCTTGAATGCCTAATAGGAGACTAAAATGAACGGACTTTTACGTTGGATTGGTGGCTTAGCCCTTGCGGCACTCATGACATTCTTTTTGTTTACGATGATGCGCGTGTTGATCAAAGGTGAGTTTCAATTGGAAGATAAGCAGGAAAAACTTAGCTTTGAGGTCAATGCGAAAATTGAGGAAGTTAAAGTCACGCGCAAAGATGTGAAAGTGGCCAAGGTACGCCGTGTGACAACACCGCCGCCGCCGCCCATGATTGAACGTCAACAGGCGAGCCAACCAACTGTGGCGATTGCTTCACTAGAGGGGGCTATCCCTGATTTCGAAACACCGAAGCTAGACCGCCAGAGCTTTAAAATCGCCGTATCTGACCGCGATGCTCAGCCTTTGGTGCGTATCCCGCCGATCATGCCGCCGCGTGCCGAAAAATCAGGTCATTGTAAAGTCCGCTTTGATGTAAGCCCGCAAGGTGCGCCGTTTAATGTGGTTGCGACCTATTGCACTGGTAGTGTGTTTAAGCGTGCTTCTGTTAAGTCGGTACAAAAGTGGAAATATAATCCAAAAATGCTGGATGGCCGTGCGGTTGCTCGTAAAGGTGTGGAATCACAAATTACCTTTAAGCTAACCGATGAGCGCGGGAATATTTTGCCCGAATAAGTATTAATTACGGCACTTTGAGTGCTTTGAAATATAGTAAATGGAGACTGATGTGATTGCTTTGCTATCCCAGAGAAACACCAAAACTAAACTACTCAATATTGCCGGCCATGGCGTTCGGACATTTATTTTACCGCTCGTACTCGTTAGCGGAATTTACGCACTAAGCGTTGATGATGCCTACGCGCAGCGTGCTAATCGCAATCAAGACCAAGCCGAACAACCGGCAGAAGGCCGTCAGTTTGGTGCCAAGGCCGGCGCTGTTGTCAATGAAGCGTTGGAGTTTATGAATGCTGATCAGTACTCGGCGGCAATTTCGTCTTTAAATAAGGCGTTGGCAATTCCTGATTTGAATGCCTATGAAAAATCAACAATTTATCAAATGCTTGGCAGTGCTTATTACGAAATGAATAATTATGGCCAGACGATCACGCAATGGGAAAGTGCTATTAGTGCTGGGGGTCTATTGCCAAATGAAAGATCTAACTTACGGGTTAATATTGCACAATTATTGATCGCTAATGGTCAGCCCGCACGTGGGGCGCAAATGCTTGAGGATTGGAACCGTGCTGGTGGCCAGCTTAAGCCAAAGCATATTGAATATTTATGGCAGGCTTGGTCCCAGGCAGAAAACTATCGCCGGGCATTACCGTGGGCCGAAAAATGGTTTAACTCCGCACGGCCTAAAGAGCGTAAGCACTATGATTTGTTGAACTTCATGTACAACAATCTCAACATGCCAGCCAAGCAGGCGGATATTGCCAAGCAGATGATCAATCGCTGGCCAGAAGATAAAAACCTGTGGCAAGTTTGGAAATCGCTTTTGGCCAATGGTGGGCGCGAGAAGGAATCCTTTGAGGTTAGCAAAATGCTGTATCTTGGCGGCGCTCTTGATACTCAGCAGGAGTTTGAGACGATCGTCCAATATTACGGGTATTACGATATGCCTTATCAGGCTGCAAAAATTTTGGAGCGGGAATTAAACGCAGGAAATATCAGAGAAACGCCTGAAAAATTGGTTCAGCTTTCGGATTTATATCGTCAGGCTCGTGAATATAAAATGGCTATTCCAGCTTTGGAAAAAGCAGCTAAATCGTCGGGTAAAGCTAAATTATATGCGGATTTGGGTGAGGCTCTCTATAAAGAAAATCAGTGCGGTAAAGCTGAAGCCGCCTTTAAAAAGGCCATGCAGCTTGGGTATGATCAAGGTAAATCCTGGATGTTGATTGCGTCGTGTCGTTATGATGATGCCGCAACTGAAAAGCGTCCAAATTGCCCTTACACCGAAGCAGATGATGCAAATTTAGCATGGTCCACGAAACGTAAGGCCGCCGCCGCCGCATTTGATAGCGTGCCGTCGTCTTCTAGCGAGGCTGGTAATGCAAGAAAATGGAAGAGCTTTATAGCTGGCGAAAAGTCCAGCCTGAAAAAACGTTGTATTTTCGAAAGAGATTTGAAAAAACAAACTTGCGAAGCTGATATTCGCCGTGCGTATAAGGCTCAGTTTCTCAAAGGTGAGTTTAAACTCAGCGATGAAAGTTGCATGTCGTTTAAAGAGGCTTTCGATAAAGAATTCCGCAAAGCCCAAGAAGAAGATGACAAAAAAGAATAGTTAATTTTACTGGTAACTATGACATCATTTTACAACACCGAGCGGATTTTCGTTCGGTGTTGTTTATCTTACCACAATGTCGCGAGACACTTGAAAATACTCTGGCAAGCCTCTACATGAACAAGTCAAAGGAGAGCCTGCATGTCTGATAAAACACTACCCCCAATCGAGAATAAATCCGAAATGATTAACTGGCTCGCGGCTGGGTGTAAGCCTAAGTCTGATTGGCTTATTGGCACAGAGCATGAGAAAATCGGTTATAATTTAAAGACGCTTAAACCGCTCCCATATGAAGGTGATGCAGGCATACATGCCATGCTGAGCGGCCTGAAAAAATTTGGCTGGGAAGACGTGGTCGAGAACGGATACCTAATCGCTCTCAAACGGGACGGCGCTTCCGTGTCCCTAGAGCCGGGGGGGCAGTTCGAGCTTTCCGGCGCACCCCTTGATAGCATTCACCAAACCTGCGGCGAAGTGAACCGACATTTGCGCGAAGTCAAAGAGGTCGCAGACGGTATTGGTGCAGGCTTCCTGTCCCTCGGCTTTCGTCCAGATACCAAGCTAGAAGATGTACCCATTATGCCAAAAGGGCGCTATAAAATTATGCGCGCTTATATGCCAAAGGTCGGCACACACGGCTTGGAGATGATGTTCCGAACTTGCACGGTGCAGGTCAATTTGGACTTTGCATCTGAGTCCGATATGGTCAAGAAAATGCGGGTTAGTTTGGCACTGCAACCAATCACCACGGCGCTGTTCGCCAATTCACCGTTCAAAGACGGTGTACCCAACGGCTATAAATCCTACCGTTCACGTATCTGGCTCGACACTGACCCAGATCGCACCGGTATGTTGCCATTTGCATTCGAGCAAGGTTTCGGCTTTGAGCAATATGTAGACTATGCCCTCGATGTACCTATGTATTTTGTGCATAGAGGTGAGGATTATCTGGATGCGTCGGGCAAAAGCTTTCGGGATTTCTTGGACGGCAAGCTGGATATTCTGCCGGGCGAAAAACCAACTTTACCCGATTTTGAAGACCATCTATCGACCATATTCCCCGAAGTCCGCCTCAAGCAATTCCTTGAAATGCGCGGTGCCGACACCGGGCCGTGGAATCAACTTTGCGCTATGCCCGCGTTTTGGGTCGGTATCTTATATGACCAAGCCGCACTGGACGCCGCTTGGGACTGGGTAAAAGACTGGAGCGAAGAAGAGCGCGACCAATTACGCCGCGATGTCCCAAAATACGGCCTACAAACAAAGTTTAGAAATGGCACCATACAAGACTTAGCAAAACAAGCCCTCGTCCTATCCCGCGAAGGCCTAAAGACCCGCGCGAAACTAAATGCCTACGGCGAAAGCGAAACCGTGTTCCTGGAGGCTCTGGACGACATGACCAAAACGGGAAAAAGCAACGCCGATAAATTGCTCGAACTCTACCATGGCGCCTGGGAAGGCGACATCAAGCGGGTGTACCAAGACTGTATTTATTAGGCAGTTTACTCATTTCAATACCCCGCCGCCCCCGATGTAGGCGAACGCAGGTCGGCTGCGCCGTAGAAGAAGCCGTCTTTTAGCATGATTGCATTGGCGCGGCCTAGCGTGGTGCGGGCGTATTTGCCCGTTTTATCTTTGCTAAAAACAAACCCGCGTCCCTCTAATATGTCTATCGTATCGCCTGAAATGCCCGGCTCGGTGATGATGACATCCGGCAGCCATTGGTGGTGGATACGCGGGGCAGTTACGGCTTCCATGGCGTTCATATCAAAGTCGATGACGTTGAGGATATTTTGCAAGACCACGGTGATAATGGTGGAGCCGCCGGGCGAGCCGGTGACGAAAAAAGGCTTGCCGTCTTTCTTGACGATGGCCGGGGTCATGGACGAGAGGGGGCGTTTGCCCGGCTCTATTTTGTTGGCCTCGCCGCCGATTAGCCCGTAACCATTTGGGCTGCCGGGCTTGGAGGAGAAGTCGTCCATTTCGTTATTGAGCAAGAAGCCCGCCCCGTCGACCGAATAGCCGCTACCGAAACCAAAATTTAGCGTGGTGGTGACCGACACGGCATTGCCCCATTTGTCCATGACTGAATAATGGGTGGTTTGCTGGCTTTCTTTGGACAGGTGACGACCGGGTAAAATGTCTTGGCTGCGGCTGGCCTTGGTTTTATCGATAGCCATGCGCAACGTTGCGCCGTAGGATTTGTCTATCAGCTTGGCCACGGGCACATCAAAAAAATCCGGGTCGCCCAAATATTTAGAGCGGTCGGCATAGGCGAGGCGCATGCTTTCGATTAGCAGGTGCAAGTAGTCGGCGCTATTGTGTTCGAGTGCGCGTAAGTCGTAGCCCTCAAGAATGTTGAGCATTTGCACCACATGCACACCACCAGAGGAGGGCGGCGGCATGGAGAAAATTTCATAACCCCGGTAAGTGCCGTGGGCGGCCTTGCGCTCGATCGCACGGTAGTTTTTCATATCATCCAACGTAATCAACCCGCCGCCGCGACGCATTTCATCGACCAATAGCGCGGCGGTTTTGCCTTCGTAAAACCCGGCGCGGCCTTTGCGGGATATACGTTTTAAGGTCTTGGCTAAGTCTTTTTGCTTGAGCGTATCACCATGTTTATAAAGCGCACCGCCCGGTTTGTAGAAATACTCTAGGGTCGATGGGTCTTTGGATAGATATGGTTTACTGGACGCAAACCCTGATGCCATGCCGTAAGTGACAGGTATGCCGCGTTCGGCCAGTTTAATGGCCGGAGCCATCACTTGCTTACGGCTCATCGTGCCGTAGGTTTCCAACGCGTCCAAAAGTCCCATGACCGAGCCGGGCACACCTGCGGATAGATGGGAAAACTGGGCTTTTTGGTTGTCAACTTCACCGTCAGCGCCCAAGAACATATCCCGACTGGCTGCGCTCGGAGCCATTTCGCGGTAATCTACGGCAATAACTTCGTCCGTATCAGCTAAAGCAACGAGCATAAACCCGCCGCCGCCTATATTGCCCGCTGCGGGGAAGGTAACGGCGAGGGCAAATCCGGTCGCCACGGCGGCATCTACAGCATTGCCGCCCTTGGCCAGAATATCGCGCCCAACCTCTGCGGCCATAGCTTCTTGCGCCGTGACCATGCCGTTCGCACCAACTACGGGATGAAAGGGCGCGCGGTCATAACCGACGAAAGCCATTGCCCCTGTGGCGTCAGATGTTGCGTCAAATGTTGCATCTGGTTTGGCCTTGTGGGCAGTTTGAGCCGAGGTTTTTTGTACAAAAGCAGGGCTAGTTAAAATTGCGGCAGTAGCGATGCACGCGAAAACTAAGCGAAAAAATTTCATATTGGCATATCCATAGTAAGAGTATGCCCACTAGTATGCGCCTTTCTATTGGTTAAATCCAGATATTAAAAAGGGTCAGCTACGCACTGGTTACGCCAAGAAAATATCACGTAAATTAACCAAAATCTTGCTTGCCAGCTTGTTTTTACAGGACTAGGCTAAATATCCATTCTAGGGAAAATTGGACTATGAAACCAACAAATACCCGCAATCCGGACTACTATCACAAAGTGGTTGATTGCCAGTGGGCATGCCCGGCGCACACGCCGGTACCCCAATATATCCGTCTCATTGCACAAGGTCGCTACGGCGATGCCTATTTGCTCAACCGGGAAAGTAATGTCTTTCCGGGCGTGCTTGGCCGGGTCTGTGACAGGCCGTGCGAACCCGCTTGTCGGCGCGGTCGGTTAGAGGATGAACCCGTGGCCATTTGCCGCCTTAAACGGGTGGCCGCAGATCACCGAGGCGATATTACGGATCAGCTGCCCAAAAAACCCGCCAAGACCAACGGCAAAAAAATCGCGCTCATCGGGGCGGGGCCGGCCTCATTTACGGTGGCAAACGATTTGGCACCACTGGGGTATGAATGTACGATATTTGAAAAACTAAGCGAGCCGGGCGGTTTGATGCGTTCTAATATCCCGGCGTTTCGTTTGCCGGAAAGTGTCTTGTCCGAGGAGTTAGATTATATCTTGGATATGGGCGTCGAGCTAAAGTTAAACGCGCCTGTTGAAAGCATGAACGGCTTTTTGAAACAAGACTGGGACGCGGTTTTCGTCGGTACGGGCGCGCCGCGCGGTAAGGATTTGAACCTGCCCGGCAGGTGGCCCAAAGAGGGCGAGGAGCCGTGCGAAAATATTCATATCGGGATTGACTGGCTGGAAAGCGTTGCCTTTGAACACACGAAATCCATTGGTGAAAAAGTCCTGATTATTGGTGTTGGTAATACGGCTATGGATTGCTGCCGAACCTCGCTTCGGCTTGGGTCTAAAAACGTCAAAGTTATGGCGCGTAAGCCGCGCCAGTTCTTCAAGGCTTCGGTCTGGGAATTGGAAGACGCCGAAGAAGAAAATATCAAGATTATAACCGACCATTCGCCCAAAGCCTTTGTCCATAAAAACGGCAAGCTGACGGGCATGGTGTTTGAATTGATGGAATATGTCATCGACGATAATGGCCGCATCACCGACCAAAAAGTGACTGGCGAAATCACCATCCCGTGCGACGATGTTATTCTCGCTATCGGCCAAGACAACGCTTTCCCGTGGATCGAAGACGACGCAGGTATCGAGCTAGATAAATGGCAAGTGCCGGTGGTCGACGAAACCACATTTGAAAGCACGCGTAAGGGCGTGTTTTTCGGCGGCGATTCTGCGTTCGGCCCCAAGAATATTATCTGGGCGGTGGAGCATGGGCATCAAGCCGCCATATCTATCCATAAACATTGCCAAGGTAAAATGCTGACCGGGCGTCTGCCCAATGAAGTGGATATGGCACCGACAAAAATGGGCATGTTTGAATGGCGCTATTCCAATTCCTATGATGATGCTGAGCGCCGGCAGATGAACCATGTGGAGCTAACCAAACGCTTTGCCGAACTGGATGTCGAGGTTGAGCTTGGTTTCACGCCAGAACAGATTGCTACAGAGGTCGAGCGTTGTCTCAACTGTGATATCCAGACCGTGTTCGAGCCGAGCCTGTGCGAGGAATGCGATGCTTGTATTGATATTTGCCCGGTAGAATGTCTGAGTATGACTGAGGATGCTGATGAAGCTGGATTGCGAGCCAGCCTCAGCGCTTCGGAAGTGGTGGAGGGGCAGGACTTGTTTGTATCGGACGCTTTACCGCTGACCAAGCGGGTGATGATAAAAGACGAGAATGTCTGTTTGCACTGCGGCTTGTGTGCAGAGCGCTGCCCGACGGCGGCTTGGGATATGCAAGAGGCGCTCATTCAAATTCACCATGCGGATGACCAAGATAAAGAGATGCAGTTATGAGTGCCAAAACAAACAATCTACGTGTAAATGATTTCACAATCAAAGTTGGTAATGTCAACGGCACGGGTTCGGCTAGTGCTAATGCGCTTCTCATGAAGATAATTTTCCGCATGGGTGTGCCGGTGGTCGGGAAAAATATTTTCCCGTCCAATATTCAAGGCCTGCCCACATGGTACGAAATCCGGGTCACCGAGAAGGGCTATCGTGGCCGTTCGGGTGATATTGACCTCATGGTGGCTATGAACCCCGAGAGCTATAAACGGGATTTGGCGGAACTTAGCCCTGGCGGCATATTGCTCTATGATAATACATGGCCGCGCCCGCACTTTTTGACCCGCACGGATATTACCGTTATCGGTGTGCCGTTGGCGCGCATGTGTAATGCCGCGTTCAAGGTGGCGCGCTCGCGGATATTGATGAAAAATGTCGCCTATGTGGGGGCGGTGGCGGCTTTGCTGGATTTGGATCTGGATATAATCCATACTCTGCTGCGCGAAATGTTTGCATCCAAGCCCAAGCTGATTGATTTGAACTTACAAGCCATCGCGCTTGGCTATGACTATGCCAAAGAAAACTTTGGGGATGTGAGCAAACTTAAAGTCAAAGCCCGTAATTTAACCCAGGGCAAAGTGATGATGGACGGCAATACCACTGCCGGGCTTGGCTGTGTTTACGGCGGCGCGACTTTTGGTGCGTGGTATCCTATCACCCCGTCAACGTCCCTGATGGATGCGTTTGTTAAATATTGCAAAATGCTGCGGATAAACCCGGAAACTGGCAAGCACAAATATTGCATCACCCAAGCCGAAGACGAACTGGCGGCGGCAGGTATGATTATTGGCGCGGCCTGGAATGGGGCGCGGTGTTTCACACCGACTTCTGGTCCTGGCATATCCCTGATGAGCGAGTTTATTGGCTTTGCCTATTACGCCGAAGTGCCCATGGTTTTGTTTGATATTCAGCGCACCGGCCCGTCAACAGGCATGCCGACCCGCACCCAGCAATGCGATATTCAGCTGTGCGCCTATGCGTCCCACGGCGATACGAAACATATATTATTATTCCCCGCCGACCCGAGCGAGTGTTTTGATATGGCGGTAAATGCGCTGGACTTGGCCGAACGGTTCCAGACGCCCGTCTTTGTTTTGTCCGACATCGATATTGGTATGAACGATTGGATGATAGACGAGTTAAGTTGGGATGATGATTATGTACCGGACAGGGGTAAAGTATTATCGCCGGATGATCTGAAAGACATGGATAAATTTCACCGCTATCTGGATACGGACGGCGATTATATCCCTTACCGCACTTTGCCGGGCACAGACCCCAAGGGCGCATATTTCACCCGTGGGTCTGGCCATAATAAATTTGGCGGCTACACTGAAGACGGTGCGGAGTACAAAGAGGTTGTCGACAGGTTGGCGATGAAATGGGCGAGCGCCGCCGACAAATTACCAGCACCCGTGGTGCGTAAGGCTAAAAAGCCAACCAAGAACGGCATCATATCATTAGGGTCGTGTGACGGCGCGGTCATAGAGGCCCGCGATAAATTGGGCGCGGACGGTGTCTATCTCAATTATATGCGCGTGCGCGGTTTTCCGTTCTCAAACGAGGTTGAGGATTTTATCGCAAAGCACGATCAGGTCTTTGTCATCGAGCAAAACCGCGACGCGCAATTATTAGGCTTGCTGTTGGCCGAGACCAATGCGCCGCGCGATAAGCTTGTGCCGATCTTACATTATTCTGGCGAGCCTCTGGATTATAAATTTGTTCGAGGCGCGCTGAGTGAAGCGCTAAAGTTGAGGAAGTCAGCCAAAAGGAAGCAAGCATGACATCATTTA
>JALSHE010000008.1 GCA_026982415.1 Robiginitomaculum sp. | reverse complement strand
CGCTGTGGGTTGGTGACCCTATGGCTATCCCCATACACCAAATGCAAAGCGGGGCATTGTTACTGTTTGCATTCTTCATGATTTCCGACCCCAAAACCACGCCCAATGCACGGGCAGGGCGGATTGCTTATACGGCAGTGGTCGCGCTCATCGGCTTTATATTACAGTTCGCGTTTTATCAATCGGCAGGCGTGATTTATGCGCTTATTCTAACTGCGCCGTTCGTGCCTATATTCGACAAATTATTCCCGGCCAAACCCTATCAATGGCCAACATTTCCCCAACCCGTTCCACATCGAAAAGGAGTTTCTCATGACGAAAACATCAAAATACTTGCCGAGTAAAAATTGGCCGAATAAGCTACGTAGCCTAGGCGCTTCAACCGCTCTACTCGGCGCGGTGGCATTCAGTATGCAGGCATCCGCGTTTTGCGGGTTCTATGTAGCTAAGGCCGATACGGGACTATTCAATGAAAGCTCCAAAGTCGTATTGGTGCGCGACGGTAACCGCACGGTCATCACTATGGCTAATGACTACCAAGGCGACCCGACAGAATTCGCTATGGTCATTCCGGTGCCGACTGTCATCACCAAGCAGCAAGTACATATCTCCAATCCTGCTTTGCTTGACCATATCGACGCCTATACCGCTCCGCGTCTGGTTGAGTATTTTGATGATAATCCGTGCGAGCCTCGTATCTTGTACGACATGGCCGCAAGTTCGCCGCGCATGATGCAAAAGGGTGGCGCGGAGGTGGAGAGCGAAGACGCCCACGGCGTGACCATTGAAGAAAGCTTTTCGGTTGGGGAATATGATATTTTGATATTGTCCGCAAAGGAATCCGGTGGCTTGCAAACATGGCTAACAAGTAACGGTTATAAAATTCCGGACGGTGCCGGAAAAATATTGTCCAGCTATATCAAGCAAGACATGAAGTTTTTTGTCGCCAAGGTTAACCTGAAAGAGAAAGCCAAAATTGGCGGAGATATGCTGCGGCCAATCGCCGTCGCATTCGAAAGCCCTAAATTCATGCTACCTATCCGCTTGGGGACTGTGAACTCCAAAGGCACGCAAGATATGTTCGTCTATACCCTGACCAAAAACGGGCGGGTGGAGACCACCAATTACCGTACCCAGAAAATCCCGTCCAACAAAGAAATCCCGGTGTTCGTCAAAGATAAATTCGGTGATTTCTACAAGGACATGTACGCAGAAACCGCGCGAAAAGAGGGTGGTAAGGGCGTGTTTATGGAATATGCTTGGGATATGGGCTGGTGCGACCCGTGCGCAGCTGATCCGTTATCGAGCGAGCAATTAAGGGAGCTTGGTGTGTTTTGGCTCGACGGAGAGCGCGACCTCACCCCGACCCAGCGCAAGATGATGCCGCCGCGCCGCCCTCAGGCGCAAAATGTGTTCGTAACCCGCCTGCATATCCGCTATGACAAAGACACATTCCCGGAAGACTTAAAGTTCCACCAAACGGGCGACCGCAGTAATTTCCAAGGTCGCTATATCCTGCGCCATCCCTACAAAGGCGAAATGCGCTGTGATGCGGCATCGGCGTATAAAAAGGCGGTAAATACGCGCATTGATAAAGAGATTAAAACCCTAGCGAGCCTCACCGGGTGGGAGCGTAGCTATATCCGTGCAAAAATAGATGAGGACGGCAAAGGCAAACCATTTGACCTGAAAGAGCCTGCGAAAAAGAACGATTGGTGGAACCGCATTTGGCCCGGTAATGATTAAATGGGATAAAACTATATCATTGCAAATAATCAAGATTTGTTAGCAAAATCTTAGGGGTTGTGCCGTAGTGTTATGAACGTGAAATAAGTGGGGCTTGCTTTGAAAGATAATGTAAAAAACCAAGCTACTGAGTTCGTTGATACACTAACGCATGTAGAGGAATCATTTGCCAAACAGGTTGTTTTGGCGACGATTTGGGCTGGCGCAGTATATTTGGCAATGGGCGTTATTTCTGCGATTGTTTGGCTGTCCCTAATACTTTTGGCAATTTTCCTTCCTCGTGTTACCGTATTCCGAAATAAAATCAAGCTCAAGCCTTATGGTACAGTCAGCCAAGTTTTTGGGGTTATTACGGCTTCAATATGGGGAATAGCACCATTTATGGTGTGGACCGTCGGTAATGGAGCTTATAACCATTTGGCAGTCATCATGCTGGGTGTCGGGTTCTTACAGGTTATAAATCAATACCGTTCGGAGCCTTGCCCCGCTTTCATTGTTGCTGTTCCGTATTTATTGCTCATTGGCTGGTTTTTGTATCAATCCAGAATGAGTACGACATTTATTGTCGCGCTTATTATCACGCTTGCTTATATCATGACAATGTTCGGGTTCGTTTGGGCGGGGCAAAAGGCAAAAAAGTCTATTGTCGAATACAAATTAACGCAAGACCAGTTAAAGCAAGAGCTAGAAGTCGCCAAAGATGAGGCAGAGCAGGCAAACCAAATCAAATCAACCTTTCTTGCCAATATGAGCCACGAATTGCGGACGCCGCTTAATGGTATTTTGGGGTTGTCAGATGTGTTGTTAACGGATCAGTTGGATGCCAATCAGACGCGGAAAATTAGTCTCATTCAAGATAGCGGTGAAAACCTGCTTGCACTTCTCAATGATATTCTGGATATTTCAAAAATTGAAGCAGGCGCGATTGAGATCGATAAACTTGATGTGGATTTTGACGAGTTGTTTCAGAAAATCTTTGCATTTTGGAAGCCCGTTGCTGATCAAAAGAAACTCCAATTGACGTTCCAAAAACAAAAAGGTTTGCAGTCTTATATTGTTGCAGATCCAATGCGTTTGAGCCAATGTTTGAATAACTTGATTAACAATGCTTTGAAGTTCACACCTAAAAATGGTAAGGTTGTAGTCACGGCTACCGGACGTCATACTGACGAGGGATATGCATTGTCCATCTCGGTTCAGGATACGGGAATCGGTATTAGTCGTGAAAACATAGGAAAATTGTTCAACCCCTTCAAGCAAGCCGATGAGGTCACTGCACGTGAATTTGGTGGTACAGGTCTCGGCCTTGCTATCGCCCGAAAATTATGCCGTTTAATGGACGGTGATGTGACTGTACAGAGTGTGCTCGGTAAGGGTTCGGTGTTTCGCATGTCATTGATGGCTGAAATTGCCGACCCCCAGACCATAGAGCCAATTTCTCGTGAGGCCGTGCCGGTGTTGGCGGCAGGCTTTGTGGGTATGCGGTGCTTGGTGGTGGAAGATAATGACATCAACGTCGAAGTCTTGTTATTGCTGTTGGAGGCGTACCAGCTAGATATTGTTGTTACACGAGACGGTAAGGCGGCTATTGAAGTCCTGGAGACACAACATATAGACTTTGTTTTTATGGATATACAAATGCCAGTTCTGGGCGGTATTGAAGCCACAAAAATTATTCGAGCCAGCGGAAAGTCATATGCAGATGTGCCGATAATCGCTATGACAGCGAATGCCATGACTGGGGATGAGGCGAAATGCCTGGATGCAGGTATGGACGGGTATGTTTCAAAGCCACTGGGGCGTGCGCGGCTTTCTCAAGCCGTTTTGGAGGCAGTAAAACCAAAGGTGAATGCCGCCGAATTTGTTGCTTAATTGCCGCTAATAAACTTGCGATAACTTCATACAATTGATTGCTGAGCCAAGCTAAAAATGCTATGTTTTACCTATAAAAAGGCACGATTCGGTGTCCTGGGAAATAATGTGATTGTTTTGGTGTTTGGCCAGCTAGCAGATAGAAATTAGGCAGATAAATTGTCCAGCGATAACGACGAAATTGACGAAAATGAAACGCCGCAGCCAATTGGCAATGGGGGAGGCGGTAGCAATGAAGACGGAGGTGGCCCGACAGAGCCGCCTTTCGAGCTTGGTGTATCGCCCATAAACATCGAAGAAGAGATGAGCCGATCTTATCTCGATTACGCTATGAGCGTTATCGTCAGCCGTGCTATCCCAGATGTGCGCGACGGACTCAAGCCTGTGCATCGCCGGATTTTGTATTCCATGCACGAAAACGGATTTGTCCGCGAGAAACCCTATAAAAAGTCTGCCCGTGTTGTTGGTGACGTAATTGGTAAATATCACCCTCACGGTGATACTGCGGTCTATGATGCTTTGGTGCGTTTGGCGCAGGATTTTTCCATGCGCCTGCCTTTGCTGCAAGGCCAAGGTAACTTTGGTTCGGTCGACGGTGACCGCCCGGCCGCTATGCGTTATACCGAAGTCCGTATGGATAAACCGGCAGCGCAACTCTTGGCGGACATCGAAAAAGACACAGTTAATTTCCAAGAAAACTATGATGCGTCCGAGAGCGAGCCTACGGTTCTGCCTGCGCGGTATCCGAACTTGTTGGTCAATGGTGCGGGCGGTATTGCCGTTGGTATGGCGACCAATATTGCGCCGCACAATCTGGGCGAAGTCATTGATGCTACCTTGGCCATGATGGACAATACGGAAATAACCGACGAGGAATTGTTGGAAATCGTGCCGGGGCCGGACTTCCCGACGGGCGGGTTAATCCTCGGACAGTCAGGTGCGCGCCAAGGCTTGCTGACCGGGCGCGGCTCGGTGATTATGCGGGCAAAACATCATTTTGAGGAGTTCAAGAAAGACCGCACGGCGATTATCTTCACGGAAATTCCTTATCAGGTTAACAAAGCCAATTTGATTAAGAAAATCGCTGAACATGTGCGTGAAAAGCGCATAGAGGGCATTTCCGACATGCGCGACGAAAGTGACCGCGATGGTATGCGCATTGTTATAGAGCTAAAGCGCGACGCCGTCCCTGAAGTGGTGCTGAACCAGCTATTCCGGTTCTCGCAGCTTCAAACCAATTTCGCCTCCAACATGTTGGCGCTCAATGGTGGCCGTCCAGAGCAGATGAATTTGCGGCAAATGCTAGAAGCTTTCTTGGTGTTTCGCGAAGAAGTTATTGCGAGGCGCTCAAAATTTGATCTCGCCAAAGCCCGCGCTCGCGCGCATATTTTAGTGGGGTTGGCGACCGCAGTTTCCAATATTGACGAGATTATCAAACTTATTCGTTCATCCGCCACGCCTAAAGAAGCGCGCAAAAACCTGTTAGCACGTACTTGGCCTGCCAAAGCAATGGGTTCACTGATTACACTGATTGCCGATCCACGTTCTATCTTATTGGACGACGGTAATATTCAGCTGACCGAAGAACAGGCTAAGGCTATCCTTGAATTGCGCTTGCTCAAACTCACGGGTCTCGGTATGGGGGAGATTACCGCTGAGGCCGAAAAGTTGGCAGTCAAGATCACTGACTTGCTTGATATATTGCGCTCACGCCAGCGAGTTATGGATATTATCAAGGAAGAACTCGGCGAAATACGCGAGAACTTCGCGACCCCGCGCCGCTCGGAATTTGTCGCAGGCCTCATGGACTTCGAAGACGAAGACCTAATCACCGAAGAAGACATGGTGGTGACGGTGACAGCGGCGGGTTATATTAAGCGCACGGCGCTCGATACTTACCGCACCCAAAGACGCGGTGGCCGTGGTCGTTCGGGCATGTCCATGAAGGACGATGATTATGTGACCACGGTGTTTGTGGCCTCGACCCATACGCCCGTCTTGTTTTTCTCCTCCACCGGGATTGTCTATAAACTTAAGGTTTGGAAGTTGCCAATTGGCGGCGCAAATACGCGCGGCAAAGCTCTGGTCAATATCTTGCCTATGGATAAGGACGAACAAATTACTTCTATCATGGCACTCCCCCAAGACGAAGAGAGTTGGAAAGACATGGACATCATGTTTGCGGCTCGTTCCGGCGGTGTTCGCCGTAACTCGCTTGCTGATTTCACGCGCGTAAACCGCAACGGCAAAATCGCTATGAAGCCTGAAGAGGGCGACGGTATTGTTGCGGTGCGCCTGTGTAATGAAGAAGATGATATTTTACTGACCACGGCCAACGGTAAATCCATCCGCTTCAAAGTCACAGATATTCGCCGCTTTGTAGGCCGCACCTCCAGCGGTGTACGCGGTGTCAGATTGGCGGACGGCGACGTGGTTATCTCCATGGCAATCTTGCGTCATGTGGAGGTGGATACCGATGAAGCCCGCGCCTACATGAAATACGCCAATGCCAAACGGCGCGCTCTGAATGCCGAACCAGGTGAAGATGTCGAAATAGAAGATGACAATACGCTGTCTGCGGAACGCAAAATAGAGCTGGAAGCCGCCGAGCAATTCTTGCTAACCTTGGCCGAAGACGGTTACGGCAAACGCTCATCCAGCTATGATTACCGCTGCATGAACCGGGGCGGGCAGGGCGTTAGCGCCCAAGACCTAGGCCGTAAAGA
>JALSHE010000007.1 GCA_026982415.1 Robiginitomaculum sp. | reverse complement strand
TACATAAATGGATTCTATAATCCGAAACGACGACATTCCACCTTGGGTGGACTGTCACTTGTTGCCTTCGAAAGCAAGGCAGCCTAAATGAGTAGTCAACCCGGAACTAAACCGTGACAAGTCCATTGTCATGCGTTAATTAACGATAGAAATGGAAGATGTGAATGGAAATGACTACACAGATGGGATCTACAACAATTTTGATGACTGTTGAGCAAGCAGCTAAATATTTAGGGCTAGCAGTATCAACTCTGAATAAATGGAGATGTTTGGGCGAGGGGCCTATTTTCATCAAAATGGGTAGGGCAGTAAGGTACAGACAAAAAGACCTGGAAATTTACATAAAAGGTCGTTCCTTAAGCTGTACGTACTAGGTTTTATGTCAATTTAACCTGATTCTGGTTTATCAGAAATAACACAGTAAATTCATGCGAAGTATTCAAGAGGCTTACTATATGCCATAGTGAGCCTCTTTTTTGCGAAACTCCCTAATTCATTGCTTTACATATGAGCACACAATGTTTCAGCCAAAAAGCTCACTCTGCTTACTATTTGCTTACTGGCGTAAAAATTAAAAACACCTTGAAAGTCACTTGTCTCTATGCTATTGAAATACTTATGGAAAATGGTGCCGCAAGGGAGAATTGAACTCCCGACCTCATCATTACCAATGATGCGCTCTACCACTGAGCTACTGCGGCGTTACTGGGGTTTTTTCGTATATCAATCCGTTGATATGTCAACTATATGTCAACTTGTGCAGTGCTTCGCCGAAGAAAAGCTTAGAATTGACACGTAAATACAGCAATTTTTCAAAGCCGCAAGAGTTATTGCAGGTGCTCCGATAATTATTTGTCAAAATAGAATAGGAGCCTCCGGCAAACCCGGGGCGGTTCAGTGAGACTTATACAGTTGTTTTATTGCGGTAACCGCCGGGGTGTTGCAAAAATTGGGTTTTGGGAGAATTTATCCACCTGAACCCCCGCGCCTGTCTATGCCTTTTGTGGCTAGTTCATCGGCGCGTTCATTGCCAGGGTCGCCAGCATGGCCTTTTACCCAGAGCCAGTCTATGGATTTCCCCTCAACTACTGCATCTAGTCGTTTCCAGAGGTCCATATTGAGGACAGGTTTTTTGTCGGCTTTTTTCCAGCCGCGTTTCTTCCAGCCGTGTATCCATTTGGTGATGCCGTCTTTTAGATATTTGCTGTCAGTCCAAAGTTCGATTTTGCCAGCGTAATCCGGTTTTAAACTTTCGAGGGCCTGAATGGCGGCCATCATTTCCATGCGGTTATTGGTGGTGTCTTTGGCGCCGCCGAACATTTCTTTTTCGCGCGCGCCGTAAATCAGCAAAGCCCCCCAGCCCCCCGGGCCAGGGTTTCCGGAACATGCGCCGTCCGTATAGATGATCAATTTCCTGCCAGATGCGCGGTTCATGTTTTTAAGCTTCCTGGAAGGTCATCCCTTAACGTGCGCGGCAGGCGGAACACGACGGATTCTTTGGTAACTTCCACACGCTCGACGGTGACATTAAAACGGTCTTTAAGTGCGGCAATCACGCCGTCGGTTAAATTTTCTGGTGCGCTGGCACCTGCGGATAGACCCAAAATTTCCACCCCCTCTAGCATGTCCCAATCAATAGCGGTCGCATCAGCGATGAGAATGGCTTTGCCTGCGCCAGCTTTGCGGCCAACTTCGACAAGGCGTAGTGAATTTGACGAGTTATGCCCGCCGATGACCAACAATAAATCACAGCGCTTCGCAATGGCTTTGATGGCGGCTTGGCGGTTGGTTGTTGCGTAGCAAATGTCTTCCTTGTGGGGCATAGCCATGTCGGGGAAACGCCCCTTAAGCACGGCGATAATTCCCGCCGTATCATCGACGGACAAAGTTGTCTGGGTGACGATAGCGATATTGTCCGGATTGTCGGCCTTATAGGTACGGGCGTCCTCTTCCGTTTCAATCAGGGTGATAGCACCGCCAGCGAGTTGTCCCATTGTGCCGATAACCTCCGGGTGGCCTTTGTGGCCGATGAGCAAGATTTCACGCCCCATGGCAAAATGCCGCTCGGCCTCTATGTGAACTTTGGATACGAGCGGGCAGGTGGCATCAAAATAAACCATATCGCGTGCACGGGCGGCGGCGGGCACACGCTTTGGCACACCGTGGGCGGAAAATACCACGGGGCGGTCGTCTGGACAGGCATCTAATTCGTCAACAAATACCGCGCCCATTTTCTCCAGCCGCTCAACCACATGGCGGTTATGGACGATTTCGTGGCGCACATAAACGGGCGCGCCGTGTTTTGCTATGGCCTGCTCGACGATTTGTATGGCGCGGTCAACGCCAGCGCAAAACCCGCGCGGACTGGCCAAGAGTAGGGTTAAAGGTTTCAACATTAAATTCTCATTAGGGGGCAATAGCCCCATTGCAGATGGACGAAATTACAGATAAAACCCATAGCAGACTTGAACCGCGCCCGCTATAGCTTATACGGGGTGAAAATACAAAACGGCCAATACGGTCAAAACAGGAATTCTTATGCGCCTTATGAAAAATATTTCCAAACTGACATATAAGTTGACAATAGCGTCAATATTGGTCGTGGGTATGGGTCTATCCGGATGCTCAACCGCCAAGAAAATTCTGGAAGTTGGCGAGGCAGCCGAGAAAAACCCCGGCCCGTGCCCGGTGGCATTTTCCCTATATGAAGCATCGCGCCTTGTGGAATTTAAAGGCTCCGAATCATTTGCTAATGTTGGTTTCACCGCTGAAATTAACAAGGTGCGTAGCTTGTGCCGCTATGTGGGTAATAAGCCCATTCATTCCGATTTATCACTGGATATAGCCTTTGGTCGCGGCCCTGCCGCTAGCGGACGCACGGCCACCTATCAATACTTCGTAGCTGTGACCCGTAAAGACATTGAAGTTATCGAGAAGAAAGTATTCCCGATAGTGGTCACATTCCCAGAGGGTGTGGATGTGGTTGAATTGACAGAAGAAATCAGCGATATTGTTATTCCCCGGGCTAACGAGAATACATCCGGTGCCAACTTTGAAATCATTGTTGGGTTTGAGCTAACCCAGGAACAAATTGCTTTTAATGCAGACGGTAAACGTTTTCGCGTCTCGGCGGGTAAAAATTAGCTGCTATGTCCTTATCTGTATTACAGACCTTATCCGCGCATCTTGGGGCGGCGTTCGCGGCCATGGATTTACCTGGGGAATATGGTCGGGTTACGGAATCGGATAAATCCGCGCCGTTTCAGTGCAATGGCGCTCTTGCAGCGGCTAAATTGGCCAAAAAGTCCCCGCGCGACATAGCCGACTTTGTGGTTGAGCAATTAAGCGGTAATCCTGATATAGCTGTGGCTGAAATAGCAGGGCCGGGTTTCATCAATCTCACGCCGAGCGACGCGCTTGTGAAACGCCGGGTCAAGGAGCTGGCCGCTGACGGGCGCATAGGTGTTCGTGATGCGGAAAAATGTGCGACAATCGTTGTTGATTATGGCGGTGCCAATGTGGCCAAGCCAATGCATGTGGGGCATTTGCGCTCTGCTGTGATAGGCGAATCCCTAAAGCGAATTTTGCGCGCACGCGGGCATAAGGTTATTGGCGATGTACATTTGGGTGATTGGGGTCTGCAAATGGGCCATCTGATTTCCGAGCTGCAAGAAGAACAGCCGGATTTGCCTTATTTTGAAGCGGCGATTATCGACGGATTTCCAAAAGACAGTCCGGTGACTATGGACGATATGGCAAGGCTCTATCCGCAAGCCAGTGCTAAATCTAAATCTGATCCGGGGCGGCTCAAAAAATCCCAACTGGCGACGGCAGAACTGCAAGCGGGGCGTCCGGGCTACCGTGCGCTGCTCGACCATTTTATCCGCATCTCTATTGAATATCTTAAACAGGGATATGGTGATCTCGGTGTGGAATTTGATCTGTGGAAGGGGGAGGCCAGTGTCGACCCGCTCATCCCGGGCATGATCGACGCCATGAAAGCGCAAGGTATAACCGAGGAGAGCGACGGGGCTTTGATAATCCCCGTGGACGAAAATTACGACGAGGAAAAGCGCAAAGGCATCCCGCCCGTTATGTTGCGGGCACGAACAGGGGCTGTGTTGTATCACACCACCGACTTGGCAACCTTGCTTGACCGCAAAACAGAAATTGACCCTGACTACGTTTTATATGTCGTCGATCAGCGTCAAGCCACCCATTTCGAGCAAGTGTTCCGTGCGGCGGTAAAAGCGGGTTGGTACAAGCGCGAGCAGTTAGAGCATCTCGGCTTTGGTACGGTCAACGGAAAAGACGGCAAGCCGTTCACGACCCGGGCTGGCGGTGTTTTGAAATTATCCGACCTGACAAAAATGATGCGCGAAGCTGCGGCAAAACGGCTGGAAAAATCGGGTATTGGCCAGGATTTCGGGGCGGCGGAGCAAACAGATATAGCCAATAAAATCGGTATGGCGGCGCTAAAATTCGCGGACTTACAAAACCAGCGCACGACGAATTATATTTTTGATATAGACCGTTTCGTATCTTTTGAGGGCAAAACCGGGCCATATCTTCTCTATGCCGCCGTGCGGATAAAATCTTTGCTGCGCAAGGCCAAAGATAAGGGGGTTGAACCCGGAGACATCTTGCCGCTGGAAAAAGCCGAGCAAAACCTTGTGCTGATGCTCGACAGTTTCAACCGTGCCCTCGCCGCCGCCGAAGCCAAGCGTATGCCGCATATTTTGTGCGACCATGTTTATACTTTGGCGCAAGCTTTCTCAAAATTTTATGCAGATTGCCCCGTATTAGCAAATGAAGTGCCGGACGAGATTAAATCTTCAAGACTGGCATTGGCCGCCTTGACTCTGAAACAATTGGAAGCAGGCTTGACATTGCTCGGCATAGAAACGCCTGAACGAATGTAAACCTTATCCCCACCCCGTTTACGGTGGGTGAAGTAGAGTTTTCTATATGTTTTTAATAGGAGATTTTACTGCCCCAGGCGACTTCTTCGCTTCGCTCTGGGCGCATTAAGAAGCTCAGATATAGCGATAGTCAAATTATGACAATCTTGAAGCAAGCGCAGGCAGGCACGCCTGTGTCCCAGCTTTGCCGGGAGCA
Source organism: Robiginitomaculum sp. (assembly GCA_026982415.1). Taxonomy (GTDB): domain Bacteria; phylum Pseudomonadota; class Alphaproteobacteria; order Caulobacterales; family Maricaulaceae; genus Robiginitomaculum_A. The sequence goes on along the minus strand of JALSHE010000007.1, from coordinate 1,663 downwards.
TGGGATGAGCAGCACGTCGTTTTATAAATGGCGGGCTAAATATGGCAGTGTGAAGCTTCCCTCTTGGCAAAACTTAAGAGGCACATGAAACACGCGCTTAAAATAAGCCTACTTCACATCCCTACTGAAAATGGGGGTATTACCTTTCCTTTTTCGTGTGATAGTTCTGGCTTTAATAGCTATGTTGGCCGCGCCCGCTGCCTTTGCCTTGGCCGCGTTTTTTTTGCTTGCTTTGACTGGGTTTTTTGCCTTGACTACGGCCCGAAGGTCGGGCGGCAACGCGTACCAATTCTGTGAAAGCGATTGTGTTATTGCCGTCTTTGTCTGAATTGTTAAACAGGGTGTCAAATGCGGCTTCAAATTCTTTCTTGGTCACGACCTGGTTAAAGTCGGCATCAAAAAACATACTCATGGGGGCTGCGTCTTTTGAACCAAGCGCCCCTTCCCGCCAAACATCCATCTCAAACAGGTTAATGCGCCCATCTTGGTTGCTATCAGCATTTAAAAATGCCTGATCACGCCCCGCCGTAAATTCGGTGCGATCAATCAGATAATCATTATTGCGGTTAAAGCTTGTGATTAAAAGACTGGCCGGACTAATGACTGTAATGACGCTTTGGTTTTTACCAAAGGCGGGCGGAGCAGATATTTCGCGCTGTGGTTCTGGCGAACTTGCACAGGCCTGCAATAGTAAAGGTAAGGCTACACATGTGAGGATTATGTTTTTCATTTTTCCGTTCTTTCTTTAGGTTGGGAAGTTTGGTTTAAGGTGCAATATTTTCAAAATAATGAGGGGGTTAAACTCTCGGGCTGTAATATGCCCATAGCCATTAAAAGCTGGGCCTTGCTAAGTTCGTACAAGTTTTCAGACCGAGCAAGATTAGACCGTGCTTCCCACAGGGAGGCTTCGGCCAAAGTTAAATCGTTAAGGGTAGAGCGGCTGTTTTCATAACGCAGGGTTTCGATGCGCAAAGCCTCTTTGGCTTGCATGAGATTCGCTTTGGAAACGCGAATGCCACGCCGTGAGCTATCCATGGATTGCCAAGCATTCTTGATGTTTGCATTGGTTTTATTAACTAGGTTGTCATAGGCTAGGCGTGCCTGCGTTTTGCCTATGCGAGCTTGGGAAATGTTGCGACTTTTAATTTTCCCGTCAAATAGCGGCACAGTGAACTGAACACCCAGTTGCCATTCATTCTGGACTGCAAAATCACCCCCGGACATAGCCCGCCCATTGCCGAGGGCGCTTAGTTGCGGCTTTTTTGCGGCGCGGGCAATGTTAACTTTGCTCTCTGCCATTTCTATTTTGGCCATAGCTTCGCGCAAGGCGGGGTGTTCGCGCCGCCCAATACCAAGTGCTTCGTCAAGTGTGGAGGGGAGTGCGGATTGTGCAACAGTAAACTTAGTCAGAAAAAGAGAGCTGGGTATGTCGCTGCTCATCAGGCTTGCCAGATTTATTCTATTTTGGTCATAGGCAGTGTCGAGCTGCAAACGCTCATACTTAGCTTTTTCAAATGCTGCTTTTATTTTGGCCTGGTCTAGCTTTGTAGCTTTGCCTTGCGAGAGAAGCAGCGCGATACGGCTCTGCTCCTTGCGGTAAAAATCCAGTCTTTGATCGGATGCCTGTTTTAGTTTATCCAATGTAAGCAATTCGGAATAATTT
>JALSHE010000006.1 GCA_026982415.1 Robiginitomaculum sp. | reverse complement strand
ATTCTGGATGCGGCTTATAAAAACTTCATGGCTTCGGATACAAATGAGGTTAGCCAGCAAAGACAAATGGAATATGCAGGCGTGCGCCAATCTCTAATCAATCTTATGAGCTTCCCGTTTGTGGAAAAAGCTGTGGTTGCAGGCGAGTTATCCCTACTTGGTGCTTATTTTAGTATCATAGAGGGCAGATTGTTATTTGTTGAAAATGGTGTTTTCAAAGAGGTGGAAATTGCTAGGGTGGATTAGCGCCTCTTTGCGCGTAATCCACCATTGGCGGTCACCTCGCGGTGGATTACGGCAAAGAGCCTAATCCACCCTACAAGACGTTATTTTACTTAGGCCGCTAAAATCGGGGCGGCTGCTTTTATTTCTGCGCCAACACGGTTTTCAAATTTCGCGAAATTATCAATAAACATGCCAACAAGTTTTTGCGCTTGGGCGTCATATGCCGCCCCGTCCGCCCAAGTAGAGCGCGGCTGGAATAAACCGTCGTCGATATCGGCAACAGAAACTGGCACTTCAAAGCCAAAGTTTTCGTCCACACGAAATTGGCCTTTGTTCAAACTACCGTCCAAGGCAGCGTTGAGCATAGTACGGGTTGCCTTGATTGGCATACGGTATCCAGTACCATATGGCCCCGCCGTCCAACCCGTATTGACCAACCAGCACCCGACTTTGTGTTCGGCAATAAGGTCGCGCAGAAGCTCGCCGTAAACGGCTGGGTGACGCGGCATAAACGGTGCACCAAAGCAGGCGGAGAACGTCGCTGTCGGCTCGGTAATGCCTTTTTCCGTACCCGCAACTTTGGCGGTATAGCCAGAAAGGAAATGATACATGGCCTGTGCAGGCGTAAGGCGGGCAATCGGCGGTAAGACACCAAAAGCATCTGCGGTTAACATGATGATATTGTTAGGCTGCCCACAGCGCGAATCTAGCCGTGCATTAGGGATAGCGGACAACGGATAGGCACCGCGAGAGTTTTCGGCCAAACTGCCGTCGTCAAAATCAAGTTCGCGGGTTTGTTCGTCCATGACCACATTCTCAAGCACAGTTCCCCACATTTTTGTGGTGGCGAAAATTTCTGGCTCGGCCGCCTCGGACAACTTAATCATTTTGGCGTAGCAACCGCCTTCAAAATTAAATAAGCCGTTTTCGGACCAACCATGTTCATCGTCGCCGATAAGCGTGCGTTCAGGATTAGCGGACAGGGTGGTTTTACCCGTGCCGGACAGGCCGAAAAACACGGCGGCATTATCATTGTCATCTACATTCACCGAGCAGTGCATGGGCATGACGCGCTTGGCGGGCAGGAGGTAATTAAGGATGCTAAACACGGATTTCTTGGTCTCACCCGCATAGGATGTGCCGCCGATGAGGACCAAGCGCTCACTCATATTGACCGCAATAACCGTTTCGGAATTTGTGCCGTGGCGGGCTGGGTCGGCCCTAAAGCTTGGTAGATTGATGATCGTGAATTCGGCGGAGAAATTTTCCAATTCGTCCGTGGTCGGCATGCGGAGCAAATGCCTAACAAACAAAGAATGCCAAGCAAATTCAGTGACAATTTGTACGGACAAGCGATGATCCAAATCTGCGCCGCCAAATGTTTCTTGTGCGAATAATTGTTTTCCAGCCATATGCGCGGCAAAATCTGCGCGAAGAACGGCGAATTGCGCTGGTGTCATGGAAGCATTGTCCTTCCACCAAACGGTGTTTTCAGTCTCTGCGTCGCGGACTACGAATTTATCATTGGCAGAGCGTCCGGTGTGCTTACCAGTTTTGACGACCAGCGGTCCACCTTTGGCAATTTTTCCCTCGCCATTTGCGATAGCGTTTTCATAGAGACGTTCCGGCCCCCAATTCCAGTGAAAATTAACCAGACCTTCAAAGCCTGAAATGTTCAGACCTTTGATAAGTTCTACAGTGCCCATGAGATTGCCCATTCATTTTGAGACTTGCCGAAAAAAGGATTCGACTAATTTGGCGCTTACATACCAAGTTTATTTCAAATTGGAACTATTAATTATAGTTAAATCGACGTTATATTCTGACCTACACACGGGGTCCGTAGTCATAATGTCCACCCTTTTTTAAGGCGCGCAAATAGGCCGGACGGGCTTGCATTTTATCTACGAATTCTATGCAAGCAGTATAACCGAGTAGACGACCATGGGATTTTGCGGCTTCCAGCGGAAAAATCATTTGAAAATCTGCCCCCGTCAGTTCGTCGCCGGCAAAATATTTGTGTGCGGTCAGGTGATATTCAATATAGTCAAAATGGGTTTTCATTTCGGCGCTGATAATGGGTGCGAGAGGGGCAGCAGCTTCGCCGAGATAGGAAGTATACATAGACAACAGCAATGGAAACATAGCCGAGCCTTCACCGTAATGCAGGAAGTGGATGTAATTATAATATTCTTGGGTTCCGGCCTTGGGAATGAACCGACCATTTCCCCGGGCTTCGATAATGTATTCTATAATCGCGCCCGTCTCTGCGATAATGTTATCGCCGTGTTCTATCACAGGAGCGCGGCCCAGAGGATGCACAGTTTTTAGCGAGGGCGGTGCCCGCCTAGTTTTGGGGTCGCGGGAGTAATGTTTGATTTTATATTCAAGCTCCAGCTCTTCCATCAACCACAGTACACGTTGGGAGCGGGAATTATTCAAATGGTGAAGCGTAATCATAGGCTAAATATCGACGTGTTTTGTCGCTTAAGCAAGTATTTTCTTTTGCCCGTCACCAGCCGTGAATATCACAGACTTGATATTGTCGCCGAAAGCCATGTTGACCTGATTGATTTGGTCGACAAAAACGTCTTGCAGAATGGTATTTGTAATCAATAGGCCGGATGGAGGTTCGGCCATTCCGGCTTCCATATAGACATGGGCATAGGTTGCGCCCGCCTCTGCACCAATAATTGTGAGATCCAGGTTTTGCCCGTCCAGTGTGGTAAGCTTGAAGTTTTTCTGAACATAAAGTGCCAGGCTGGCGCGCGCGCGCAGGTTGGTGATGTCTGGTGTGCTGATGAGACCAAGGCGGGCTAGAACCAGTGCCGCATCATGGGCATGTAAATCATGAGTAATCTCCAGCATTTTTGTTCTGGCGTTCCATTCAATATGGCTCATGGCCTGTTTTTGGCGGTGCGCCCACACACGTATAGGCAGGGCGGTGCAAGCCGCGCCGCCGAATAATATTTGCCCCAATATCCGCCTGTTTAACATATATCTATTCCGAAAGGCGCTTCATAAGGCGTTTAAGGAGGCTTTTTTCTTCGTCGGAGAGATTGTCAATATCGTCCGGCTTTTTGCTATTACCTGTTTTGTCCTTAGCTTTGAGCGGCAAGTCTTTCTCGTCAACACTGTGCGGTTTGTCTTTGTTTTCGCCGTCTAATTCTACCAACATATCAGCCATCAAGCTGCGGCCTTTACGCTTGCCTTTGTAAATCTCCAAACGAGATTGTGCGATTTTTGCCGGGAATGAATTATTAGCAAAATCTGCATCTGCGGTTTGGTGGGCGTTGTCGAGATCAATGGATTCTATACGCTTGGAACGTACCAATAATTTCGTGATGTTCTCGGAATTGCGCCGCCAAATTTCAGCCGGTATCATCATTTCTTCGGTTTCACCGTTGCGGTAATGAATGGTGAGTGGGAGTGGTGTCACCAATCCGCCGACATTTTCAAAATCAACGAAATAAATATATTGTCCGTCTTTCACGGCGCGGTCATAAACGTCTCTCTCCCAGGCTTTCAGGCCTTTGAGGAATTTCTTATGGCTGTTCCGGTCTTTATCGGTAACGGTGAATTTGTCTTTTTCGTAGTACAAATCTTTGAGGTCTTTATTGCGCTCCACATAAGGAATAATGCCTTCGGCTTCATTACGAATTTCGGAAATAGGTTTTGGATTATCGCGCCAATAATCTTTGCGCTCTTTTTCAGATTCCACGTCCGGGTCTTGGTCGGCAATGGTATATTCACGGATACCCGTAATACCGACATCCACATAATCCGTACCAAAATACCAGCCGCGCCAGAACCAGTCTAAATCAACACCCGAAGCATCTTCCATAGTGCGAAAGAAATCGGATGGGGTCGGGCGTTTAAACTTCCAACGCTGGGCGTATTCTTTGAAGGCATGGTCAAAAAGCTCGCGGCCCATTACTGTTTCGCGCAAAACAATAAGCGATGAGGCGGGTTTGGAATAAGCATTAGGGCCGAATTGCAAAATCGAATCTGATTGGGTCATAATCGGCACTTGACCTGAGCTTTTCATGTAATTCGGGATAACGTCCAGAGGGTTGGTTTGCCCACCAAGGATATTAAAGTTTTTATCCCATTCATATTCCGTAAGATATTCGAGGAATGTATTCAGGCCCTCGTCCATCCACGTCCATTCGCGTTCATCGGAATTGACGATCATCGGGAAATAATTGTGGCCAACTTCGTGAATGATCACACCGATCATCGCATGTTTAATATTGCGGGAATAAGTAATCTCACCAGATTTTTCGTCCTTGGTCGGGCGGTAACCATTAAAGGTTATCATCGGGTATTCCATACCGCCCCGTTCCCATGTATTCACAGAAATAGAAACTGGGTAAGGATAGGCGAAGGTGAAACGATTATAGACATCCATGGTGTGAATGACCGATGCAGTTGAGTATTTTGACCAAATCGGCTCGGCTTCATTAGGATAGAAAGACATTGCCGTAACCACGGGCATGGTTTCGCTGTCTTGTTCGTGTAGCTTTGCGTCCCAGATAAATTTGCGGGAGCTGGCGAAAGAAAAATCCCGGACATTTTCTGCCTTAAACCGCCAAGTTTTAGTGCCCTTGGCGCGGCTTTTCTCATTTTCCAGGGCCTCTTCTGGTGTGACTATGAAAACTTGCTTTGTTGCCGAGGCCTGATCCAAGCGCTTGCGCTGTGTTTTGGTTAGAACTTTGGTCGGGTTTTGCAAGACGCCCGTAGCTGTAACAATGTGGTCGGAAGGCACAGTGATGTTAACTTCGTAATCACCAAACTCCAGCGTAAATTCACCGCGACCTAAAAACTGCTTATTGTGCCAGCCGTCATAGTCACTATAGGTGGCCATGCGGGGAAACCACTGGGCGAGAAAATATAGATAAGTGTCGGTTTTGGGGAAATATTCATATCCGCCGCGCCCGCCGACGGCGGCTTCGTCGAGAATGTTTTGTTGCCAGGCAATCGAGAACTCTACCTGTTCGCCCGGGACTAGTGGCACGGGCAAATCAATGCGCATCATAGTGTCATTGATAATATAGGGTAGGGGCTTGCCGTCTGCGCCCGAGACGTCTTTGATGACAAACCCGTATTCAGTGTCTTCAAGGGCTTGAATGCGGCGCATGGCATTATAGCTAAGGGAATCGCCTGCGCCAGCTTTATCGCGGCGGCTACCGGAATTGGCCGCCGTTTCGCTCATGCGGGCAATACTGCCGTCTTTGAAACGGTTTTGGTCGAGCTGCACCCACAGATATTTCAGCGTGTCAGGAGAGTTATTATGATAGGTAATATCCGATGAAGCAATCAACTGCCGTTTGTCTTCATCTATGGCGACATCAATGTTGTAATCGGCTTGCTGTTGCCAATAGGCGACGCCCGGCGCACCGGATGCGTTGCGGTAGACATTGGGGGTCGGCAATTCTTGGCCGAGCTGGCGAAATTTGGCGGCACTATCATGTTTACTGCCCGCTGGGCCGTCGGCAAAGGCTTGCGACCCCATTGAGAGTACAAGCGTAGCGGCGATGGTTGAATATGCGCCGTACCGAATAGCTTTGAAAGTGGTTCCCATGTTGTTTTTCCCCATGTCGTTTTTCCTAGGTAAATTGTCCGCGTATAAGTGGCTATGTTAGAGTATATTTTATGGCGGGTTTATTAATTTCCCGTAACAGGGGAATAAGTTTTATATCCCTTTTAGTACCCTCTGTCATTGGCTCTTTGGTGGGTTAAAAGGCCGGGGCCGCAAGCTATTTTCCAACCTGATTTCGTCCAAAATTTCGAGCGGTTAAGCTCGATTTCTATGGAGCGGAAACCATTGATATTGCGCCCTAAGGGGATTGATTTACAATAGGGGATAATGGTGTTCAAAAAGAAATCACGCTCAATCAGTATTGACTGGTTTGTCCATGCCATGACGGCGGCGTCCACCAAATAAAAACCGTCGCCTGCGTCCGTTATGTCCTTGGGAAATTTTTGGGCTGGAGTGTTAGAGCCATATATGGCGGCACCGCTCAACCGCCGCGCCTTTTCGGGGCGTAATAGTTGGCGTAATTTGGCTACTAGCGTGTCTTGCGTAGGAAAATAACGGTAATATTTATCAATGATATTAAAAGTTTCACCGTAATGCTTCACATGGCGCATACGCGCCATTTTGGCTTGGCCTGACATGAGGAGGTTTCTTGCTTTGTTGATTTGTCGTTCGGCTTCATCACGCGGTTCCAGCAAGGGGCAATCATTTTCGGTAAAGAAAATATAGTCGGTATTGAGACGCTTAGCAATTTCTTCCATACCGACCAAAATCCCTGCATTGTTCGGGTCGGTTTCTATGCGCAGGGGATATTTGTTGGCAATATCAAGGACTGCTTCGTCCGGGTCTGGGAGAAAAATCATTGCCTCATCAAACAAGCTGAAAAAATCGGCTTCTTGGTAGCTGGTCATTGCGGCATCAAGGGAACGATGGCCGCGCCAGCTTAATATGCCCAAGCCTATGGTCGGTATTTCCATTACCAATGTTCCTCAATCCACGCGGTTGGGCGGACATGTTTATAGGTTTTCTTGTACCATTTCGTCACTGGCCATTCACCCCGCGCCGCTTCGTCTTGATCGGGTTTTCCAGTGAAGGCAACAATACGGGTATCAGAGGGCAGTTTCGGTGCTTTGAAAAAATTGAGCGGCCAAGGTGGCATTAAATTATGCTTAAAACTGACACACCAGTCGGCGGGCCAAAACACCATGTCTTCAATCTCGCGGGATATATATAGCTGCTCGATACGGTATTTATCCAAAACGCTAGCCGGGTCTTCTTGCAGGCGGTTAAATATGTGGGTGTATTTACCCACGGGGAACCGAAATGCAGATGTATTGCCAATTTTTTGCCCCATCTGCGTCCAGTTCTCGATGACACAAAACCGACCCGGCTCATAATCAAACATGGCGTCTAAATTATTAGTGACCACCAAGTCCAGATCAAGGAAAAGCACATCGCCCTCAAGGTCGGCGAGGGGGTATTTCCACATCACCAATTTACGCCATGGCAAATTGATTAAATCAGGCGGTAAGTTAATATCCGGAATGTCTTCACACTGCACGGCCTTATCTATTCCAGTGGTATCATCGGTGAAACACACCAGCCGGGTAGGGCGGTTGGTTTGTCTTTGGATAGCCGCCCACAAACGGTTGACATATTCAGAGCCGTAGCGCGTACCCCATTTCATACAAATTATGGTTTGCACCACGAGCTCCTAGTTTAGCATCTAGTCAGATTGTTTCATCATTTCATCGCGCAAAGAACGGAACTCGGCGGTTTCGTTCCAATTTGGCCAGTCGCGGCTGTTTGCTATACCGTTGCCAAGCTCATAGAAAATTTCCGTCATTTGCTCAATGCCGGACAAATCCCAGCTATTATCATATTCATCAGATGGGGCGTGGTAGCGGTTGGCCGTATAGTCATCTCCGAACCATGTGCCGTATTCCTTACCTTTGGTTTCGTGGTCAATGCCCGCATCTGCGTACAGGAACGGCACCCCTTTTTTCGCCAAACTAATATGGTCGGAGCGGTAATAATATCCGGCTTCCGGCTTTGGATCAGGGATGAGATACATGCCGCGCGGTTTAACCACGGCTTCCAGTAACCCGTCTAGTTCTGACGCACCGTAACCAACCACCACGACATCTTTGGTGCGACCAAGCGGCAACATGCCGTCTACATTAATGCCAGCCACAGTTTTATTGAGGGGCACAATCGGGTCTTCGCCGTAATATGCGGAGCCGAGCAAGCCAGATTCTTCGGCGGTCACCGCAACAATAAGCACTGAGCGTTCAGCGGGGGCTACGGCAAAGGCTTCACCGATTTCCAATATGGCCGATGTGCCAGTGGCATTATCGACGGCGCCATTATAAATACCGTCTTCGCCTTCGGCTACGGTTTTTATGCCCTTATGATCCCAATGCGCCATATAAAGCACATATTCGTCGGGATATTTTGTCCCCTTGACCACGCCGACCACATTGCGGCTTTTTACAGTGGAAATAGTGTTGTTAATCTGGGCATTTAATTTCAGCCCGTCCATGGGGACAGGTTTAAAGCCTTTCTGTGATGCTGCGGACTTTAGTGCGGCGAAATCAAGGTTTGCGGTTTTGAATAAGTCTTTGGCCGAATCTATGGTCAACCAGCCTTCAAGTGTAGATCGGCTTGCGCCTTTGTCAGGACGTATCAGGTCAATTTGTGGGCCAGTCCAGCCGCCAGATACCACATTCCAGCCATAGCTGGCTGGCTCGGTTTCGTGGATAACCAATACACCTGCTGCGCCTTGGCGGCCTGCTTCTTCAAATTTATATGTCCAGCGACCATAATAAGTCATGGCATTACCCTTGAACAATTTTTCGTCTTTAGTCGCAAAGCCAGGGTCGTTGACCAACATGACCACGGTTTTACCCTTTACATCAACACCCGCATAATCGTTCCAGCCATATTCTGGCGCAACAACGCCGTAGCCAACAAATACTAGGTCGCTATCTGATACGGTGACGGAATCTTGGTAATGCTTTGTCCAATACACGGCATCCTTTCCCGCAGTATAGTTTGTGGCGCCAATTTTCATATACGAGCCATCACTAACCGTTGTTTCGGTTAGTGTTATTGGTTGGAAATAAGTGCCCTCTATACCCATAGGCGCAATGTCAGCGGCTTTCATTTCATCGGCGATATATTGAGAAGCCATCAGGCCGCCATTTGTGCCGGGGGCGCGGCCTTCAAAACGGTCGTCGGCCAAGGTTTCAATACGTCTACCAATATCCGCAGCAGAAATCGTAGGTTTTTCCTGTGTTTTCATTTCTGGTTTTGATGGTGCGCAATTGGTTATCACCAAAGCAGCAGTTACTAGGCAGAGTGTTTTTGAAATGGTCATTTAATCCCCCGGATATAATTGTTAAACCTGCGGCAAACTGCCTTTGTTTGGCGCATTTGGCAATAGGGATATTTGCGCATATGCGAAGAATCGCTATTTTTAAATTATTTCTTGCGGCAAAGGCGCTCATGGCTATGGTGCTGGTAACCACAATATAAATCCAAAAGGGCAAAACATGTTTCTAGTCTCAAAACGAATATTAATGACAACCTCAATAATGGCACTAATGCTGGCGGGCTGCGATGCCAAGGACGCGGGCAAAAACTCAGAGGTCGTCCTCAAACCAGCTGTGACGACTGGCGTATCCGCCAACCCGGAAATTAAAATCTTGGCAGATTTAGCCCTTAATGGTAGCTATGGATATGATATTACCCGTTCATTGACCACGGAAATTGGCCCGCGTCTCGCTGGCACGCCGCAAGAGGCAAAAGCGCGGCGATGGGCGCGCAATAAATTCAAGGAATTGGGTTTTACCCGCATTCGCACAGAGCCATTTCCGGTCAAGGGCTGGTTACGCGGTCTTGAAACGGCACATATCACCAAGCCTTATCCGCAAAGATTGGTTGTCACGGCACTTGGTGGTTCTGTAGCAACCCCCAAAGCTGGCACCAAGGCGCCTGTGGCTTATTTCGCAGATTATGAAGCGCTTTTAGCCGCGCCTATGGGCAGTCTTGACGGCAAAATCGCCTATATATCTGGACGGATGGAGAAACACCGCGACGGCGCGGGTTACGGCCCTGCCAATCAAAAACGCAGGAGCGGTGCTACCGAGGCCGCCAAGCGCGGCGCTGTGGCTGTGCTTATTCGCTCTGTAGGGACGGATTCCCACCGTTTTCCTCATACCGGGCAAATGCGTTATGCTGAGGATGTCAAGAAAATCCCGATTGGCGCCTTGTCCAGCCCCGATGCGGATCAGCTTGACCGTATATTTGCCCAAATAAAAGGTACGGATCAGGCCGTAGAGATTAAACTTCGCTTGAATACGCGCGATCTCGGCGAAAAAACTTCTGGCAATGTTATGGCAGAAATTCGCGGTACTGAGAAACCGGATGAAATCATCCTAATCGGCGCGCATTTGGATAGCTGGGATATGGGCACGGGTGCTGTCGATGATGGTGCCGGGGTCGGTATTGTCATGGGTGCGGCGCAAGTCCTGATGGAATCAGGTTTGAAGCCAAAGCGGACTATTCGTGTGGTGTTGTTTGGTGCTGAAGAAGTCGGACTTGTTGGGGCATGGGCCTATGCCGAGGCACATAAGGACGAATTGGTGCAGCATGTGCTGGCGACCGAGTCCGATTTTGGTGCGGGGAAAATATACGGTATTCAGGCGGGTAAATCACCCGCAAATAAAGTCGGAATAGCGGCGATGTCAGCGGAGTTTAAATATTTAGGTATTCTCCCCAAAGATGGCGACACTAATGGCGGGCCAGACATAATACCGCTCGACGCAGCCGGTGTACCGACCGTGCGCCTTAACCAAGACGGCACAGACTATTTTGATTTACACCATACGCCAGATGATACGTTCGATAAAATTGATCCCAAAGCTATGCAACAAAATGTTGCTGCCTACGCCACTTTGATATGGCTAGCTTCGGAATCAGACAGTAATTTCAGGGACGAAAAATAAAGGAGAAGACCATGGGTTTTGCAAAAAAACTTGCGGCAATATTGGTAGGATCAACATTGCTGTCTACCGCAGCTCACGCAGAAGATCTAAATAAATTATACCGATACTTACATGCAAACCCAGAACTTTCTTTGATGGAAACCAAAACGGCTGCATTATTAGCAGGTAAGCTGAAGGATTTGGGCTTTGACGTCACCGAAAAAGTAGGTGGTACGGGTGTGGTTGCCGTTATGAAAAACGGCGACGGCCCAACGGTTATGATACGTGCCGATATGGACGCGCTTCCGGTGAAAGAGCAAACCGGGGTTGATTATGCCAGCACGGTAATAACCAAAAACCGCGACGGTATAGAAAAGCCAGCCATGCACGCTTGTGGCCATGATATTCATATGACGGTGCTTATCGGAACCGCTAAAGAGTTGGTTGCGCAAAAAGCCAATTGGTCGGGCACTCTGGTTATGATTTTGCAGCCCGCCGAAGAATTGGGACTTGGAGCCACGATGATGCTGAAAGACGGACTGTTCACGCGCTTCCCAAGGCCGGACTATAATTTGGCACTGCACGATAACCCAGCCTTGGCGGCGGGTAAGGTCGGTATTGTGCCTGGCTATGCATTGGCCAATGTGGATAGTGTGGATATTACAGTGCGCGGCATTGGTGGCCACGGGGCGTATCCCCACACCACCAAAGATCCGATTGTGCTGGCTTCGCAAATGGTCGTGGCGTTTCAGACAATTATTTCTCGCGAAACCTCGCCGCTCGAATCGGCTGTGCTCACGGTCGGTTCCATCCACGGCGGCACCAAGCACAACATTATCTCTGATGAGGTCAAGCTTCAGCTTACGTTACGTTCCTATAAGGACGAAGTGCGGATGAATACGATCAGTTCCATCAAACGTATTGCAGACGGCCTTGGCCGTGCAGCCGGATTGCCAGATGATAAATTGCCGATCGTAGCTGTACGCGACAAAGAATTTACACCAGCCACCTATAACAACCCGGAACTGGCGGCGCGTCTAACCCGTTCTATTGGTGCCAAACTTGGTGCAGATAATGTAAAAGCTATGGATCCGGTTATGGGTGGCGAGGATTTCGGAGCTTTTGGACGTGTAGAGCCTAAAATTCCAAGCATGTTATTCTGGCTAGGCGCAGTTAATCCCGGAAAAATCGCAAAGGCCAAAGAGAACGGCGAAATTTTACCGTCTTTGCATTCTCCGTTTTTCGCACCTGATGCAGAGCCGACAATAAACACTGGTGTAAAGGCAATGACTGCCGCCGCGCTTGATTTACTGCAAAACCCTGAAAAGAAAAACGAGAAAACTGAATAGATGGCTTTACCAAAAATACTGCAAAATTTGGAGCTGCCGATTATCGGCGCACCAATGTTTATCGTCTCTGGCCCCGAATTGGTGATTGCCCAATGTAAAGCGGGTATTGTCGGGTCGTTTCCGGCGCTCAATGCGCGGCCCGCTGATCAGCTCGAAGTCTGGATAAGGCGGATTAAAACAGAGCTAGCTGATTACCAAAAAGCGAACCCGGATAAAAAGGTCGCGCCGTTTGCGGTCAATCAAATTTGCCACATGTCCAATACGCGCCTGCAAGAAGATATGGAAACCTGTGTGCGCGAACAAGTGCCCATCATAATAACGTCCCTGCGCCCGCCTAAGATGATTATTGACGCGGTACACTCTTATGGCGGTATCGTTTTGCATGATGTGATTAATATCCGTCACACCAAAAAAGCATTGTCCGAAGGTGCGGATGGTATAATCGCAGTATGTGCAGGTGCCGGCGGTCATGCGGGCTTGTTATCACCCTTTGCGTTGGTGCCCGAAATCCGGGCTTTCCACGACGGGCCTTTGATGTGTTCAGGGTCTATATCCACAGGCGGCAGTATATTGGGCGCACAGGCGATCGGTGCGGATTTAGCCTATATGGGAACGCGGTTTATTGCGGCTAAAGAGGCCAACGCTCCGGACGCTTATAAACAAATGATTATAGATTCGGCTGGGCAGGACGTTGTTTATTCGTCTTTGTTTACGGGTATTCACGGTAATTATCTGAAAGGATCCATTCGTGCTGCTGGTCTTGATCCGGACAATTTACCGTCCGCAGATAAGTCCGCTATGAACTTTGGTTCGGGTGGTTCCGATGCCAAAGCCTGGAAAGATATTTGGGGGTCCGGGCAGGGTGTGGGTAGTATCCATTCGGCGCCAAGTGTTGCGGATATTGTTGCCGAGTTAAAAGCGGAATATGATTCTGCTAAGTCGAGATTGAACATCTAAAAACTAAGATCGCATATCGCTAAAGCAAATATGAAAATTTAAATGTGATTAATTGGCTGATATTAGCAGGTTTTTGGCGACTTGTTAAGTTTGCTTTGCTCAGTGATTTCAATTTTTCACTGCTTTGACCATTGCGTTTTTATTGCGCTTAATGTTATTAATCATTTGTAATTTAATTGAATGACCTTGAGGGAGGACATTATGGGAAATATTGGTAAGTGGCTTTGGGGGGTAGTTATCCTCACGATTGTCGCTTTACTGATTAATTGGTTTGCGCCAGCGCCGTGGGGTGCAAAAGCAAATTCTGTCAATATGGGCAAGTCTGTACAGGCAGCTTTGACCGATAATGGGTTTGGTTGGGTCAAATCCGAGATGTCGGGAAATATTGCCAAGCTTATGGGTGTGGCACCAAGTGCCGAAGCTAAAGCAGGGGCTATTGCTACTGCGCAAAACGCCCAGTGCGAAAAGTGCGCCGACCGTAAAAATGGCAAGCGTTGGCATGTTGTGGACGGCGAAGATGTGACAGTAAGGAAAGTTGTCGCTACACAGATTCCCTATACATTCAGTGGTGTTTTGTCCAAAGACGGTGGTTTACTGTTAAATGGTTATGTCCGAAGTGAAGATGAGCGTGTCCGTGTGTTGGCAGAGGCAGAGCGCTTGTATCCAGGCAAAGTCACGGACAGTAAATTGAAAGTAGCCAACGGTGCGCCAAACATGAATTGGTATGCAATCGGGACTACTCACCTGAGTGGCTTGTCTCAGCTAAAAAATGGTCAATTTATGATCACAGACACGGATTCGTTCTTGTCGGGAGAGGCTGGTTCTATTGATGCACGGGCGGCAATTAATGCAAGGCTTGCTGGGCTTCCGCCTGGTTTTAACGGTTCTTCGAAAATTGATGTTTTGAATGCCGCACCAGTTGTTCTTGGGCAACTAAAAGATGAAACGGTTTGCCAAAAATTGTTTGTGGAACTTAAGGGCGATAACAAGATTAATTTTGCTTATGGCGGCTCTGCTATTGAGGGTGCGCCTAGTATTGCCCTCCTTGATGCTATGGCTTCGGCAGTTAAACAGTGTTCATCTTTCCATGTAACTGTTGAAGGTCATACGGACGCAGACGGTGCAGATGATTATAATCAAAATCTAAGTCAGCAACGCGCCGAAGCTGTGGTGACTTATTTGGTTGATAACAATGTTAATCCAGCAAATGTTACGGCGGTTGGATACGGCGAGACCAAACCAATAGCCAGTAACGACACAAGACAAGGTATGGCGGCCAATCGTCGTATCGAATTCACAGTAACACGTTCCAAATAGGGGAAATTTTATGTCTAATATCTTATCTTACGTTTTTTGTTTTGGCATCTGGCCATGGCTTATAGGTGGCCTTCTTGGGCTTTTGCTCGGTTGGCTTCTGTTTAGAGGGAAAAAACAAGATGGTGATCTTACCATTGAAGGCGAAGGTCAACTTCGCGCCGAATCTGATGCTTTGCGCGCTCGCGTAAACGAGCTTGAAGGCGAGTCTGGAGATCTAAAAGGCAAATTGGCAGCAGCTGTTGCTGGTGCCACAGCTGCTGGCGCAGCCACTGCCGCCGCCGTAGCAACGAGTGGAGGGGACGACGACGAGACATATGCGCTTGAATGGCGGAACCGTTATCTGGCTGCACGGGTTAAATATCTTGAAGGCCGTATCTCTGATACGCCAAAAGTCAAACCAAAGGCTAAAAAGAAAGCCGCACCGAAGAAGCGTGTTGTCAAAAAAGCCGCACCGAAAAAAGCTGCACCGAAAAAAGCCGCGCCGAAAAAGCAAACTGCGAAAAAAGTTGTTAAGAAGAAAGTGGTTAAGAAGGCAGCGCCTAAAACAGCGGCTAAGCCAAAGGTTCTCTATGATAAGCCAACTGACGGCAAACCAGACGATCTGAAATTGATCAGTGGTGTTGGCCCGAAACTTGAGAAAATGTTGAACAAAACTGGCGTTTATTATTTCCCTCAAATAGCAAATTGGAAGAAAGCCGACGTCAAGATGGTCAATGACAAGCTGGGTGCATTCCCGGGGCGTATTGAGCGGGACGAATGGGTGCGTCAAGCCAAAGGTCTAGCTAAAGGCGGTTCTGCTAGGAAAGCAAGCAAAGCAAAACCCGCCAAAAAAGTTGCCGCTAAAAAAGCGCCAGCCAAGAAAGCGGCTAAAGCAGCATCGCCAAATGCTAAATACCTAGCAGATGTTCGTAAATTTGATCCAAAAGCCAATTCTGCTGTGATTGATAATATCGTCAAATATTGTGGTATTGCGCTGCGCTCCCGTGACGGGTCTTTGGTTGCTTGTTCGCAAGAACACGAATTGGATACAATTGCCAAAGGCTTCGCCACTAAGAAGCTAGGCCTGACTAAAGGGCAAATTGATGTGGTTAAAGCGACATGCGAAGAGATGAAAGGTACGCGCTTCAAAAACCGTGTAACTTTCTATTATCTGATGGCCAAAAAAGCCCGTAAGATGAAAGTGTTCAAATAGATTAAGTCTTACAAAGCACAAAATTTAGAAAAGCCCGCCGTTTTGGCGGGCTTTTTTGTTGGTAAATATGCGCATTTCTGAGATTTCAGAAATCTTATCCTTGGTATTTAGGGCTGGGGTAATATGGTGATATGGAAGCTAACGCACATATCCAAGACAGCCCTTATTCCCTAATAAGTAATTGGGATAATTCTCGCTGGCCAAATTTCACTCAGGCCGAGATGGCATGCCGTCATTGCGGCGTGTCCTATCATTGGCCAGAATTCATGAACCGCCTGCAAGAGGCACGGACATTAGCGGCGCGGCCCTTTCGCATTCATTCCGCCCATAGATGTTCTTTACACAATGCCCGTGTTGGCGGCGCGCCCTTATCGCAACATTTAAAGCTCGCAGCGGATATAGGTCTAAAAGGCCATGAGCCGCGCGCACTTTACCAAGCATGTAGAGATGCAGGTTTCACGGGCTTTGGCTTCTATCAAACATTCCTCCATATCGACCTCGGCCCTAGGCGGTCATGGTACGGCAACACAAAGGCAAAACAATTATGGCAAATCTACTAAGCTTCGGCGCAGATGCGGTGGCAGGCGGCGTATTCGGTATTATCGGTACGGCATTTGGCCGTGTAGCCTCGTTTTTTGAGCGCAAGCAAACTTTTCTCCAAGAGGAAAAACGCTGGAGGCACGAGCTAAAACTCCACGAATTACAAATGCGTGCCAATAAACAAGAAACCGAGATGGAATTGGCTATAGCGGCGCAAAAAGGGTCTTGGGACGGATTGAGAGCCTCTATAGATGCGGACGCCAATATTGGTATGGCCGCCCAGTGGGTGATCAACATATTGCGCCTCGTAAGGCCATCTCTAACATTGCTACTTTGGCTCATTACTGCATGGATATTCGCCCGCACCCAAGACGGCGACATAGCCAATGCAGCCGTGTTTGCGGCAACTGCGGCAACCCTATGGTGGTTTGGTGACCGTGCTCCTAAACCAAAACCCGGTTATTTAAGTTGAGAGATTTGCGATTGAGTAAACACTGATCAATATGATTGCCGAAAACAAGAATAGCCCGTAAACCACACTAACGACGAAAGTTGTCAATATGGTTTTGAACCAGCCGCGTTTGAACATTCGTTTCAAGGATATGGGCAGGTATATCATAAACATGACCACCAAGACTTTGGCGACCATGCTGCCCGGTAAAACTTTGGCCAACAATACCGCTAGCAATAAAGTCATGAAAAATACGGCATGGATATACATGGCGTGGATGAGGTGGTCATAGAGCAGTGCCGTCGGGCCGCGAATAAAAATAGCGCCCAAGAGCATAGCAAAGGGCACCATGAAGAACATTACGCGCGGCAACCATGTGTTGAAAGCAGCGTTAAATTTATCCGGGTTTTGTAGAAAGGTTTTGATTGCTTTAATAGATTCGGCATCGAGCGAATTTTCCGAATTTGTAGTGTCTGCAGCAATATAGCCTTGCATGGTTTTTAATATGCCATCGGTTAGCGTATTGTCAGCTATGCTCTCAAATTTTTTCTGTGTCTGGAAAAATAATAATTGATAATTATAATCCGTGAGTTCCAATCTTGTTTTTTCTTTGTCAGTTGGTTCGGAGGCCTGTTGCTTAACTGCCTCGATATTTGTTTTAGGCTGTACCGACACCGCAAATAAATTGGTCTGGGTTAGTGCGAGAAAGCCAAAGAACATAAAACTAACCACCAGATAAACCCGGATGGGAGGGGAATAGCGGCTGCGGGCACCATTGGCATAGGCGTAGGCAACTTTGCCAGGTTTGAACAAAAGTGCTGCCCAAGTTCGCCACATCCGCCCTTCGAATGAAAACAAACCGCCAAGGCTTTCGCCGATTAGTCGCCATAAGGATCGACGTAAATCATCGTTCTTCTGGCCGCAATTACCACAGTAAGTTTTCTCGATGGCCGCGCCGCAAGATTTGCAGTCGACAGCAGTATTGTTGCCGGGCGCAGGTTTTTTATCGCCAGCCTCAGCCAAAGCCAAGGCTATGCCCTCTTCATTTTCCCCTATATCAGTACTCATACCCTTCCCCCATTATAATAGTTTATATTCAACTAATTGCATATAAAAGGCATTGTGTAATATTCACCCATGTTCTATCATAACCGAAACAAAGGATTGCACAATGTATTCAGGACAAAGTATTGCCATCACTGGCGCGGCGGGCGGTATTGGCCGGGCATTCGCAGAAAAGTTTATTGCCGCTGGCGCCAAGGTGGCGATTTCGGATATTAATACGGAATTGGTCAAAAAGACTGCCGCAGAAATTGGTGCTACGCCGTTCACTTGTGATGTATCCAGCGAAGACGCGATTGCCGCCTTCATCAAAGGCGCAGAGGCCGCAAATGGCCCCATAGATGTGTTTGTGTCCAACGCGGGTGTGGGTTTTCCGGATGAGCCGGGGCGTCATGCTGCTGGTGGTTCAAATGAAAGTTGGGAATTAAGCTGGCAAATCAATGTCATGTCCAGTGTTTATGCTGGCCGTGCATTGATACCTGCGTGGAAAAAACGCGGGCAGGGTCGGTTTGTAATCGTGGCGTCTGCGGCGGGGTTATTGGCGCAAGTATATTCTGGTTCTTATACGGTCACCAAACATGCTGCCGTCGGCTTCGCCGAATATATGGCGATTATGCACAAGGGCGACGGCATCAAAGTCCACTGTGTCTGCCCGCAATATGTTAAAACCAATATGACCAAGGGTATGACCGTTGTGGAAGATGGGCCGACTAAGCATTTGGAGGCGTCTGATGTTGCCGATAGTTTATTTGCGGCCATGGGCAATGATGAATTTCTGGTTTTGCCGCATCCGGTCGTCAAAGAATATTTTACCGCAAAGGCAGCTAATCACGATAGATATATCGGTGGTATGAACAAGCAAATGAAATTTATGGACAAGGGGCATATCCCCAATTTATAGGCCAGAAAGTACGAGGAGAGAATTATGGCAAGATTTGATTTAACAGGCAAGGTAGCCTTGGTCGCGGGCGCAAGCCGTGGCATTGGCGCGGCTATCGCCCATGCTATGGCAGAGCAGGGCGCACATGTTATTTGTTCGTCGCGCAAGATAGATGATTGCCAGAAAGTCGCAGACGAAATCATTGCAAACGGCGGCAAAGCTAGCGCCATGACTTTACATTTGGGCGTCATGGCAAATCTAGACGATGCCATAGCCAGCATTGCTGCGGCTCATGGACGCTTGGATATTCTCATAAATAACGGTGCCACCAATGTATTTTACGGCCCGGCTCATAAATGCCCGGAAAGTGCCTATGATAAAACCATGGAGGTCAATGTTAAAGGGCCGTATTTCCTAACCGCCAAAGCTATCCCTTTGATGATTAAAAGCGGCGGTGGTGCGGTGGTTAATGTGGCCAGTATTGACGGGCTAAACCCCGGACTACTGCGCACGGTTTACGGCATGACCAAAGCCGCCGTTATCAATATGACCAAGGGCTATGCCAAAGAATATGGCCGCAAAAACATACGCGTCAATGCGCTCTTGCCCGGTTTTACTGATACGAAACTTGCCAGTGCCCTCAAGGAAATGCCGGGCATGGAACAGTTTATGGAAGAAAACCTCGCGATTGCTCGCATGGCTCAGCCCGAAGAAATGGTGGGCGCAGTTCTTTTGATGGTTTCCGACGAGGGTTCCTATATGACGGGTGAGTGCATTGTAGTTGACGGCGGCATGACGATTTAATGGATGTCAACCCAACCATAGATACTTGCAAGACCGTAGGGTGGATTAGCGCCTCTTCGCGCGTAATCCACCATTGGCAAGCACCTCATGGTGGATTACGGCAAAGAAGCCTAATCCACCCTACAAGAGATGGTGAAAATAATGGACGCTAACCCAACCATAGATGTACGTGCCGGAGAAGAGCTGGACATTGCCGCCGTGGATGCGGTTTTGAAAGCCGCTGTGCCTAGTTTAAGCGGGACACCCACCGTCAAGCAATATGCCAGCGGTGCGTCAAACCTGACCTATGCTCTGGACTATCCGGACAGGCGCTTGGTTATGCGCCGCCCGCCCTTTGGCACTAAGCCCAAATCTGGTCATGATATGCACCGGGAATACAAAGTGATGACGGCCTTAAAACCTGTCTTCCCAGCCGTGCCGCAAACACTGTATTATACAGACGATACAAATATTATCGGCGCAGAATTTTATGTGATGGAACGGGTCGAAGGGCATTTGATCCACAATAAAATCCCGGCTGAGTGGAATTGGAGCGAAGTTGAAACCCGCAAACTTTGTCTTTCGTTCTTTGATAAGCTTATAGAACTGCACCAAGTGGATTATAGAGCCATTGGCCTGGAAGATTTCGGACGGCCTGTTGGTTATGTGGAGCGGCAAATTCTGGGTTGGAATAAACGCTATGAAAAAGCCCTGACCCCGGATGTGGACGCATTCGAAGATGTGCGCGACTGGCTCGATGCTAACCGTCCGAAAGTCGAAAAAGGTGCGGCGATTTTGCACGGTGACTACCGTATCGATAATCTGATATTGGATGAGCATGACCCAACAAAAATCAATGCAATCCTCGACTGGGAAATCTCGGCGCTTGGGGATCCGCTGATGGATTTGGGTAACACGCTTGCCTATTGGATTGAGGCGGGTGACCCGGCACCTATGCATGCGCTTTCGCGCCAACCAAGTGCTGCGCCTGGCATGTTGAGCCGCCAAGAAATACTGGACTATTACGCCGAGAAAACAGGTGCGGATGTCAGCAGTTTTCATTTTTATTATGTTTACGGCATTTTCCGGCTCGCGGTGATTCTACAGCAAATTTACTACCGCTATTATCACGGCCAAACCAAAGACGAGCGGTTTAAAATGTATGCGCCTATGGTCAATATTTTGGGTGGTGTCGCCCGCGACCGTATCCGCGACGGGCAAATTTAGGAGAGAAAATGTCAGATTTAGAACAGTTTCGGGCAGAAACCCGTACATGGCTAGAGGCCAATTGCCCGGCGGAAATGCGCTCACCCATGAAACGCGAAACCGACGGGTGTTGGGGCGGACGTAATTGGGTATTTAAAAGTGAAGACCAAAAATTATGGCTAGAGCGCATGGCGGCCAAGGGTTGGACGGCCCCAAGCTGGCCGAAACAATATGGTGGGGCAGGGCTAAGCCGCGCTGAAGATAAAATATTAAAACAAGAAATGAAGCGCATTAGCGCAAGGCCGCCGCTTCTCAGTTTTGGTATCTGGATGCTGGGGCCTGCGCTTTTGAAATTCGGTACTGAAGAGCAAAAAATGCGCTATTTGCCGGAGATTTGCCGGGGCGAAGTCCGCTGGTGCCAAGGCTATAGCGAGCCGAATGCAGGTTCTGATTTGGCATCACTGGCCACTAAATGCGAAGATAAGGGAGACCACTTCCTTGTCAACGGCTCCAAAGTTTGGACAAGTTACGCCGATGAAGCGGACTGGATATTCTGTCTCGTGCGTACAGATAATACGGGCAAAAAACACCACGGTATCAGTTTTATATTGTTTGATATGGAAACGTCCGGTGTGTCCACCAAGCCGATTAAACTTATCTCTGGCAGATCACCGTTCTGCGAAACATTTTTTGAGGACGTGAAAGTCCCCAAAGAAAATCTGGTGGGCGAACGGGATAAAGGCTGGTCCATAGCGAAATACCTCCTGACTCATGAACGCGAAATGATTGGCGATAGCGGTAACTTAAAACCCGTAGCCCAGATGGTGGCCGAAATGGGCGTAACTCCGGACGCGACTTTGCAAGCCAAAATTACCGCACTGACAATAGACGAATGGGCGTTTTCGCAAACCATGAGCCGGATGCTGGCCGAAGCCAAGGCAGGCGCAAGCTTGGGCGCAAAGTCCTCTATGCTGAAATATTACGGTACCGAGCTGAACAAACGGCGCTATGAAGTGATGATGGACGCAGCGGGCTATGACGGGCTGGAATGGGAGAGCGAGCGCTCTAATGACGGCGATCTGGCGCGGCTTTGGCTTCGCACCAAAGGCAATTCTATCGAGGGTGGCACCTCTGAAATCCAGCTTAATATTATCGCCAAACATATATTAGAATTACCGGGGACGTAAAATGGGACTTTTACTGACAGACGACGAAAAAATGCTTAAGGAAAGCGCCGAGGGGTTCTTCACCGATAAAGCCCCCGTATCGCAATTACGGGCGTTACGTGATGATAGAGACGCGACTGGCTATTCAAAGCAGCTTTGGGCGGACATGGCCGAAATGGGCTTTACGGGCGTATTGGTGAGTGAGGCAGAAGGTGGTTTTGATATGGGCTTTATGGCCGCAGGATTGATTGCTGAACAAATGGGGCGCAATCTCACCGCATCTCCGTTCTTGTCCACATCCGTATTGGCTGCGACGGCTTTGAAATCGGCAGGCGACGAAAAAGCGGCTAACCTCCTCCCGGACCTTGTGAGCGGTAAAACAGTTATGGCTTTGGCGGTGGACGAAGGCCGCAAACATAATCCGGACGCCATAGAAATGACGGCTAGTCCGTCTGGAAACGGTTTTAAACTGAACGGCAAGAAAGCCATGGTGGTGGACGGTCATGTGGCTGACCAGATTATCGTAGCCGCACAGACCGAAGACGGGTTGACGCTGTTTGTGGTTCCGGCGGATGCGAACGGACTAAATACAGAGCGCACTATTATGGTCGATAGCCGCAATGCCGCGCGCATGGTATTTGAAGATGTCGAGGTTACTGGCGAGCAAGTTCTCGGTGAAGTCGGTAAAGGCGCGGACATATTAAGCGCTAGCTTAAATGCGGGCAGGGCGGTACTGGCCGCAGAAATGCTTGGTGCATCTGCACAAGTGTTTGAGGCCACGAATGAATATCTGAAAGAACGCAAACAATTCGGCAAAATTATCGGCGAATTTCAGGCGCTCCAGCACCGTATGGCACACTTGTATTGCGAACTGGAATTGGCCCGCACAGCGGTTTACGCAGCTTTGACGGCGCTGGATAATAATCCCAAAAGCGCTGCACCCTTTGTCTCTATGGCCAAAGCAAAATTGGGCAGTGTAGCAAAACTCGCCGCCCTCGAAGCCGTGCAACTTCACGGTGGTATGGGTATGACTGATGAATTGGATATAGGGCTATATTTAAAGCGCATTCGCGTCGCGCAAGAATTACTGGGTGATGCTGATTGTCACATTGCAAAAATAAATAATTAAGGAATAAAAACATGGATTTAGGTGTCACAGATAAAGCAAGACCACTCATCGCAAAAGTGCGGAAAATGATGCAAGAGGAGATCATTCCTCTGGACGCTGAATATCACGCAGAAGTAGGTAAAACGGGTAATCGGTTTGAATTTACCGACCGTCAAAACGAAATCCGTGAAGGGCTGAAGCAAAAAGCCAAAGATGCCGGGTTGTGGAATTTTTGGTTGACGGGTTCTGACCAAGGCTATGGCCTAACCACTGTAGAATACGCTTATCTGGCTGAGGAAATGGGTTGGTGTACTCTAGGGCCAGAAGTGTTTAACTGCTCCGCGCCTGATACGGGAAATATGGAAGTACTAGAGCGCTACGGCAATGACGCGCAAAAGAAGAAGTGGTTGAAACCGCTCTTAGACGGGGAAATCCGCTCGGCTTATTTAATGACTGACCCGGGTGTGGCTTCATCCGATGCGACGAATATCATGTTCAGCGCCGTTAAAGATGGTGATGAATGGGTCTTGAACGGTGAGAAACATTGGGCCAGTGGGGCGGGCGACCCGCGCTGCGCAGTTTATATCCTGATGGCCAGAACTGAAATCGACGGGCCGCGCCACGGTTCTCACTCTATGTTCGTGTTGGACGCAGGTCTGCCTGGTGTTGAAATCCTGCGCCCTATGCAGGTGTTCGGCCATGATGATGCGCCCCACGGTCATATGCATATCCGCTTTACCAATGTCCGTATTCCGGCAGATGCGCTCCTCATCGGCGAAGGACGCGGTTTTGAAGTGTCCCAAGGCCGTCTTGGCCCAGGCCGTATTCACCATTGTATGCGTGCGGTAGGGCAGTCTGAACGGGCTTTGGAACTGCTGTGTAAACGCTCGGTCGAGCGCGTTGCCTTTGGGCGTATGCTGGCCAAGCTCGGGGCAAATTACGACATTATCGCCGAAGCACGCATAGAGATAGAGCAAACCAGATTGCTGTGCCTGAAAGCCGCATGGATGATGGATGAGGGCAATTATGCCAGCGCCGCGCCCTATATTTCCATGATAAAAGTCGCCGCCCCGCGTACTGCGCTCAAAGTCATCGACGAAGCCATACAAATGCACGGCGGTCTAGGCGTCTCCCAAGACACCCCACTCGCCTATATGTGGACAGGCGTAAGAACCCTGCGCCTAGCCGACGGCCCCGACGCAGTACACAGAATGCAAGTGGCGAGGACGGAATTGAAGCCTTATATGAATAAGGGCTAGGATTAACCTCTTCCCTATTTCCTCTATATACTTTGCAATAGCTGTGGCACAAAGTGGCCAATTAACCACGAAGAATGTGTCCTTATGCTATTTACATCAGAGTTTGAAATATTGCTGACTACGCCGCCGGGGCTTGAGGTTTGGTTGTTGGAGGAAGTGCAAGAGGCCGGGTTTAAGCGTGCGAAAATTATTCGGGGCGGGGTGACGATTTGGGGCGGATGGCATGATGTTTGGCGCGCCAATTTAACCTTACGCGGTGCGTCGAAAGTTCTGGTGCGGTTCGGCGAATTTCGGGCTTTTCATCTGGCGCAATTAGACAAACGCGCACGGAAATTTCCGTGGGGCGATGTTCTCACGCCGGGGGTCAAGGTCAAGGTCGAAGTCATCACCAATCGCCGCAATAAAATCTACCACGCAGGCGCGGCGATTGAACGTATTGAGCGGGCGATATCCGGAGAATTTGATGCCAGTATTGCGACCTCTATGGATGATGCCGATATCGTTATCAAAACCCGTATCGTCAGTAATAATGTGCTGCTGTCCGTGGATAGCTCGGGCGATGGCTTACACAAACGCGGACACAAACAAGCCATGGGCAAAGCCCCCATGCGCGAAACTATGGCGGCGATGTTCTTACGGGCTTGTGGTTATGCGGGGCACGAGACCGTGCTGGACCCCATGTGCGGGTCGGGGACTTTTATAATTGAGGCGGCAGAGATAGCCCGTAATCTCATGGCAGGGCGCGGGCGCACATTCGCCTTTCAAAAACTGGCGAGCTATGATGAGAGGGCGGTGCAAAAAATACGCGACGTCTGGCAGACCCGCGAAAGCACGCAACATTTTTACGGTTCTGACCGAAATGTCAACGTCATCGGGTTTTCAAATGCTAATGCAAAACGCGCAGGCATAGATAAATTGTGCAGCTTCAGCCCGACGCCCTTATCAAAAATTAAACGCCCGGAAGGTCAGGTCGGCTTGGTGATGGTCAACCCACCCTACGGCGCACGTATCGGTAAAAAGAAAGACCTCGTCGCGCTTTACACCGCATTTGGCGAGGTTATGCGCGAGAGGTTTAAGGGCTGGCGTGTCGGCATGGTGACATCAGACACAAACCTAGCCCAAGCCACAAAACTACCGTGGTTACCAGTAGGCGAACCGATTGCCCACGGCGGCTTGAAGGTGAATTTGTTCAGGACGGATGTGCTCTAGGGGGCAGGAGTGGCTAGGCATGAGTGAATGGCAGGCTTGCCTATGTCATATGGACGTGGACGTTTTGTTTAGATGCAATTGTCCAGTGGTGTTGGGGGCGTTTCATCTATCTCTTATAAATAACTTCCCCATCAACAATCGTCATTACGGTTTCTACCTTTAATATCTCTGCTTCGGGTATCACCATTATATCCTTGTCGAACACTGTAAAATCTGCGCGCATACCTGCCGCAATCTTTCCTACAACATCTTCTTCAAATGCGGCATAAGCGGCCCATTCTGTGAACATTTTTAGGGCTTCGGTACGGGTTACTTTTTCTTCTGGGAACCAGTCTGCATCGCTATAGCCGTCTAGGCTTTTGCGAGCGGAGGCTGCGTAGAACTCGATCCTGGGGTCGCCGCGCTCTACGGGGGCGTCGGAGCCGCCTGCTATGATTGCGCCGCTGTCGATCAGGCTGCGCCAGGCATAGCCGCCCGCAAGGCGGTCTTTGCCTATGCGTTTATTGGCGAAATAGAGATCACCAATAGCGTGGGACGGCTGCATAGAGGCTATAACGCCCAGTTCTTTATAGCGCGGAATATCGTCGAGATCGAGGATTTGCGAATGTTCATTGCGCCAGCGTGGTTTGGCGATTTTACGCTCGTTCTCCGGTACGGCGACGAAGGCTTCTGCGTACCAATCCAGCATAACTTGGTTGGCGCGGTCACCGATTGCATGAGTGGAAATCTGGATGCCGTCCCGCAGGGATTGCTCGAATATGGGCATTAAATATTCTTTTTTGACCAAGAACAATCCCGTGTTTTGCGGGTCGTCCGTGTAGGGAGAAAGCAGGGCGGCACCCCGCGAGCCTAAGGCGCCGTCTATGTAAAACTTTAGCCCCCGTGTAACCACCCGCCCGTTTTTACTGGTCTGGGGGCCGTTGGCGGCAATATTTTTTACCAATGCTTCGGCGTCTTGCATATCCACGGCATTATAGACGCGGATCTTTAATTTGCCTTCGTCCGACAGCCGTTCAATCAAGCCAATGTCATTGGCGTCCACTGACATAGATTGGATACCCGTCCAGCCATAAGCCGCGTAAACTTCGGAAGCTTTGATATAGGCGGCTTCTTTGCGCTCAGGGCTGAGGGTGGGCATCAGGTCTTTAACCAGTCCCATGGCGTGGTCTATTAACATGCCCGTAGGGGTGCCGTCATCTCCGTGCAGAATATCGCCGCCGAACGGGGGCTTGGTATCTTTGGTGATGCTTGCGGCCTTGAGCGCTGCAGAATTGACCACCATAGCGTGACCATCTGCCCGTCCAAGAAGGACCGGATTGTCGGGTGATACGGCGTCCAGGTCTTGGCGCGTGGGGAAGCGCTCTTCTGGCCAGTGGGTTTCAATCCAGCCGCGCCCGTACACGGTTTCGCCTTTGGGGGTTTTTGCAACTTCAGTGGCGAGGGTTTCTACGAGGGTTTTGATAGACGGTGTGTTCTCTAGGTTCAGGGTCATTTCACGTAGGCCAATCCCGAGAAGGTGAGCATGACTATCGACAAATCCGGGGTAGAGATAGGCACCTTTGAGGTCGATGATTTGTTTATATTCAATGCCCGGATCATTGCATAGATCACGGAGACCGTCTGCGAAATAATTTTTTATCACACCATTATCGATGGCAATATCCGTCAAGACTAGCTTGCCGTTTTCATTGTAATAATTGGCGTTTTCAATACACAAGTCCTGAGTTATGCTTTCAAGCGCCTTTGGCGCTTTGGTTTTTTGTCCGCAAGCCGCCAAGGCCAAACACACGCCGAGTGCTAGAATTGATACTGTATTCTTCATTATAATCCCCTTCAAGTCAGGGCTTTATAATGGGGGTTTCAAACGAGGCTGTCCACTTTATTCGGGTCTAGCCAGTCGTGGCTATTTTATAGGCCGGGGCGAAGTCTTCGAGGATTGCATAAACCGCGCCGATCCGAAATGGTTTGGCCAATGCGGCATCAATGCCGATTTTTTTGCACAGGTGCATGTGCTGGTAATCCGGGTCTGCGGTCATTGCCACGATATGTACACCGGACCAATCCCGGTCACTCTCCCGGATTTTTAAGGTGGTTTCGATGCCGTCCATAATCGGCATATGAATGTCCATAAAAATTAAATCAATAGGGCAGGAATGTAGAATTTCCAAAGCTTCATACCCGTGGGACGCTGTGAAAATTTTGACGACACTATCTTGCAACAGGGCTTTCAAGGTTAAATGGTTGAGATTATAATCGTCGACCACGAGCACATTCATATCATAGAAACGGCTGCCAATTGAAACGGACTTGTTCTCAAAAGATGAGTTTGCTAGCGGCAACACCAAAGAGAAAGTAGAGCCTTTGCCGATCTCGCTTTTCACCAAAATTTTCCCGCCCATTTCGGTAATCAGACTTTGGGTCATCGGTAGACCCGTATCGACAACGCCGTAAGTCACGCCATTTTGCGTCGCCGTATCCGATTTCCTAACAAATAATGAGGCCATGTCGCCTGCAGAAATACCTGGTCCCGTGTCTTGGACGCTGATCAAAAGATAGGATTGAGTACCGTATTTTGGGTGGGGTTTGTCCAGACGTGATACAATCACCCGCACAAGACCGTCTATGGTTGAATTGACTGCGTTGGCGGCTAGGTTATTCAGGCAGTGCTGAAACTTCATGGCGTTGATAGGCAGGACATTGGGAACATTTTTATCAAACACGGTTTCTATGCGTGTGTTGTTTTTACGCGCCTGTTCCGTCCAGATGCTTTTCATGGCCAAAACTGATTTTTGCACATGGAAATAACCGTCTACCGAAAGGGTCTGCCCTCTGGATTCGAGATAGGCTTTTCCGCTTAGATTTTCTTCATTTAACATTTTACAACCCCAATACCACATTGCGGGTAATAGCAGGCATTCTCAAACATAAGTTTAAATTCAATAGTATATGCGGGCATAATTTATGGGGTTAAATTTGTGCTAAAGTATATTTTGCGCCATTTTGTCCCCTTGCACTGAGCCGATCCTATGGCATAAAGAGGGGCGTAAATATGAGAGAATTATGAGCAATCCAGAGTTTCCGGATATATTAATTTGGGCTATCCCGTTTTTTATTGCCTGTATTGGCCTAGAGCTTATTTGGCTGAAATATCACCCGATCAAAGATGCCTATACGGTTAAAGACGGGGCGACATCTTTGATTATGGGCAGTGGGATGAGCGTGTTCGATATAGCGACCAAAGCGGTTAATCTGATTTTTCTAATGTGGGTTTGGCAATTTGCCTTTTTCGATTTACGGGATCATATGTCCCTGATTTGGGTTGTTCTTATTGCTCTGGTTGCCGATGATTTCATGTATTATTGGAAGCATTTTCTGTATCATAAATCCCGCTGGTTTTGGGCGACCCATGTTGTACATCACTCGTCCGAGCACTATAATTTGACGACGGCTTTGCGCCAACCTTGGACGAATTTGATTTCGGGGACAGTTGTGTTGGCCGTTCCGTTGGTTCTCCTGGGAATACACCCGTTGATTTTATTTTTCGTGGGCGCATTGAACTTGCTTTATCAATTTTGGTTCCACACAGAAACCATTGACAAAATGCCGCGCTGGTTCGAAGCCGTCATGAATACGCCGAGCCACCACCGGGTACACCACGGACGCAATGCGCGCTATCTTGACGCTAATTACGCCGGAATTTTTATCATTTGGGACAGGATGTTTGGCACATTTGTGCCCGAACAAGCGGGGGAGAAACCGGACTACGGGATTGTCAAACCTCTGACGACATTCAACCCGCTCAAGATTGCATTTGGCGAATATATTTCCATTGTCAAAGATGTTTTCTCTAAAGGCCCGCGCTTTAGCGAGCGCATAAAATACATTTTTGCCGCGCCGGGTTTTTCCCATGACGGCTCGCGTGAAAATGTAGCGCAAATCAAAGCCGCTTATATCAAGGAAAACCCGGATCAGGCCGGGACACCGGGGCTTCCCAAATCTTGAACAATTCTTAAGACAAAATTAGCCATATTTCCCCACAATGCCTCTCAAGTTTAATTTTTTGGCCATTTCTCGGCCATTATCTGTTAGCGGAGGTTATGATGCGTATTCTTACAGGCGCGGTGATTACGACAACAATGTTGGCTTTGGCGGGGTGTTCGACCACAGCCGTAAATCCAAATTATCAACAGACAACAAAGTATAAGGGGAGCAATCCTTATGCTCAGGCTGCCGTCCAAAATGCCAACTACCAAACGCAACGTGCTGCGCCAGTGACATATGTTGGGCAACAAGTTGCGCCAGTTCCTGCGCCGACAATTCCTGCGCAGACAAGGGTTAACCAGTCCATACCGTCATACCAAAACGCGCCACAAGCCGTGACCTATGAAGCGCCGCGTGCGGAGCAAGGCCTGCAAGAAAATACAACAAGTCTAGGCGACAACGGCACCCCGGGTTATTATGCAGTGAACGGCACACCGCCGCCAGTACAGGCAGCGCAACCGCAATTCGCGCAAAGCCAAGCACCACAGGCGCAGCAACTGCAAGCCGAACCAAGCCCAATGCCGACAACATTCGCACCAATACCCTTACCGCCATCCTTAGCATCATCCATACCTGCATCTTTACCTTCTGGCACAATTCGCCACACGGTTATTCCCGGTGATACCCTTTATTCTCTCGCCCGTACTACGTGTAGCAGTGTGACTGAAATTCAAAATATCAACACGATCAATGATGAGTTTTATATTCGTGCAGGTGAAGATATTCTCTTGCCGAACGGGAGATGTGTAGAGTAAGAGACCCTATGTTATTTAGCCCTATGAAGGGGGCTTGCGGGGGAACACATCATGCGAAAACGCTTTGCCAAAATTCTTGCCACTGTCGGCCCGGCCAGTGCGGCGCCTGACACGTTAAAACTGTTGCACGAAGTTGGCGTCGATGCCTTTCGGCTTAATTTCTCCCACGGTAGTCACGAAGACCATGCCCGCGCTATAAAAGCTATCCGTGCGATCGAGACATCTAGCGGCAATGCCATCGCTATCGTTGCCGATATGCAAGGCCCAAAAATCCGGGTCGGTAGTTTTACAGGCGGCAAAACCACGCTGCGCTACGGCGGGGAAGTAACACTCGTTATCGGCGATACATCTGACAAAGACGGTATTATTCCCTTGCCCCATCCAGAACTCATCGAGGCTCTCGCGGTCGGCGATGCCCTTAAATTTGACGACGGAAAATTGATGGTGACCATCACTGGGAAATCAAAATCCAGTTTAACCGCCCGTGTTGATGTGCCGGGCGTTCTCGGTAATAAAAAAGGTGTCAATGTCATTGGCACCGTCTTGCCCGTATCGGCTATGACCGAAAAAGACAAGGTCGACATGACGTTCGCACTGTCCCAAAAGGTCGATTTTATCGCGCTTTCTTTCGTACAAAAAATCCAAGATGTTATCGACGCCAAAGCCATCATTGGCGACAAAGCTGGTCTTATCGTCAAAATCGAAAAACCCTCTGCGGTAGACGACATTGAAGCCATATTGAAACTCGCGGACGCCGCCATGGTCGCGCGCGGGGATTTGGGGGTTGAACTGCCCCTCGAACAAGTCCCGGTCGTTCAGCGCAAAATTATCACCGTTGCCCGGGCGCTCGGCAAGCCTGTGATTGTCGCCACCCACATGCTGGAGAGCATGATCGACGCCCCGACGCCGACCCGCGCCGAAGCCTCTGATGTGGCAACAGCTATCTACCAAGGCGCAGACGCGGTTATGCTGTCCGCCGAGACCGCCGTAGGCCGACACCCTGCCACAGCGGTAGCCATTATGGACAGAATTATCAAAGCGGCGGAGAACGACCCCAGTTACCCGGACTATTACACCCGCGCCAATCTGCGCCCCCAAGCCACCATCAACGATGCCATCAGCCAGTCTGTGCGCGGTATGGCGGAAGTCCTCAAATGTCAGGCCGTACTTGGCTATACCCGCACAGGTTCCACGGTTAGGCGCATCGCCCGTGAACGTCCAATGTGCAGAATACTTGGCCTGACCCCTAACAAAGCGGTCGCATCTCGCATGGCTTTAACATGGGGCGTGCGTGCGGTGGTGATGGAAGACCCTAAAAGTTTTGATGAAATGTTGGAGATCACCCAAGATATAGCCAAGGATCAAGCTGATGCAGTTCCAGGCGATAAAATCATCGTCACAGCAGGCATCCCCTTCGGAAGACCAGGGACAACCGACACGCTCAAGATTGCGACGATAGATTAGAGCGCTTCAAAAGCGGCCTTCAATTTTAAATAATCAGGGTGTTGCCGTAAATTATCGAATGCGGGATCTATGGATATTCTGGGGTATTGAGCGGGGCCGAAACGGTCGGTTAATTTCTCGATATAGGCAAAGGCTGCATCTGGGTCACCAGCTTGGGCGTAGGCTCTGGCAATAGCGCTTAATATATCACGCTCCCCCCAAGCATCTGTCACACCGGCTTTGCGTGCGGCCTTCTCATAGTCCCTGACCGCTGCACCAACTTTGCGCAGATCCCCGGAAAGGCCGGGTATGGTTACCGGAAAATACGGCGCATTGGCGGCCCAACCAGACGGATATGGATTTTCAGATGCGGCAATTCTGACATTGATTGCGCGTAATAATTTTTGGGCGCTCTCCACATCGCCAATGGATCTGAGCGCCCAATATTTCAGTAAGTTATACGTTTCAGGTGCAGATTTGGGCGCTCGTTTCTCCTTGGGCCAAGTCTCCAGGGCAAATTCAATATTGTCTTTATTCCGGGTCAAAATTGCGAAATACAGCATCTGCTTATAATAAAACACATCCGGGTTATCCACGAGGACATTGATGGTTTCCCAAGCCTTGTCCGCGTCGCCCCTTTGCCACCAGATATGCGCGTCAAACGCCCGCGTCCATTGGGAAGCTGGACTTATGGCCTTTGCTCGCTCCATCATATCGCGGGCTTGGGTAAACATGCCAAGCTCCGAGTAGGTACTGGCCAATTCCTGAGCGATGATATATTTAAGCGGGTCGAGCCTGTGAGCTTTCTCTAGCCCGGTAATGGTATCGTTAAACCGTCCTGCACGCCTTGCCACATAGGCTTTTATCGCCCAAAGATCAGCATTGTTTGGCGCAATAATGAGAGCCTGGTTCAGGACTTGATCAGCCGCCGCATAATCAAGCAGACCCCAATAATTATAATAGGCTTCGGCCAGCAATGTCTCGACAGCATTTGGTGCAAGTTCTTTGGCTTTTTGCAAGGCCTTATCAGCTTGTGTTATGCGTGATTTATCACGGCCATAGAGCCAATACAGATAAAGTTCTGAATAGGCTTTACCCGCATAAGCGGCGGCAAAATTCGGGTCTTCCGCGACGGCTTCGTCGTAAGCTTTGATAGCACCAATATAATCATCGGCGCCGCTAATACCGCCCCGCGACAAAAGCTGCCCGCGTATATATGCATCGTAAGCAGCGATGCTGTGGGTCGGTTGCTCTTTTAGCAATGCCAAGTCTTTGCCCGTCAAAACCGCTTCCATAGCATCCGCAATAGCCAAGGTGATTTCTTCTTGGATTTCAAACAGGTTTTCGGTGGTGAGTTTACGGTTATATTTCTCGGCCCATAAATGGGTGTCCGTCAACCCGTCTATAAGCTGCACATTGATGCGTACCCGCTCGCCGGAACGCTGTACCGAGCCTTCTAAAATTACCGATACACCAAGCTTAGCGGCGATCTCCGGTATCGGGGTCTCGGTATTGGCGTAGCGCATAACGGACGTGCGCGAAATCACCTGTAAAGCAGAAATCTTGGAAAGTTGGGTCAAAAGGTCATCATGGATGCCAGCCGCAAAATAAGCATCTTCTTGGCGCACACTTCGGTTAACAAAGGGCAGAACTGCAATGGTATCGTTAAATGTGGTCATGTCCGTAGGCGGTAAAAATGTCTCTAAACTTTCAGTGCTTTCAGTAAATTGCGGGTGGGGTACATTCGGGTTTTTCGGGTCAAATTTTGGCCGTAATATTGTATTATCAGCGATTATTAAGGCAGCCACCAATCCTAGTCCGCCAATGATTACATAGTCTAATTTACGGCGCGTAATATGGGAAATGCTGTCACCGGGCTTAATGTTCTTTGTCGGCTTGACACCGTCTGGTGTCATTTCAAACGCCCAGGCAAAGATCATAGCAAAGGGGAAACCCAAAGCGATGACCGTAATAAACACTTTAAGCACCCAAGTGGGTGCTTCAAAGGCAGGGAAAACTGCTGCGCCAATCTGGATCAAAATCCAACTGACAACACAGTAAAGCCCCGCGACCCGAAACAGATTTCGCCGTCTCAGTTCTTGAAAAAAATTGCCCACAATCAGGCCCCGATTTTTTGTTTCTTGTTATTATAGTTCCGACTGTACGCATTTTTTGCCAACTTATCAACAGATGATAATCGTCATTGGTATGGGTCTAAGACCAGAAAAATAATATATAATCGGCAGAACCTGATTATGGTACACTGCATATATGAGATTTATTCGGGCATCAGTATTTATAACTATCGGACAGGGGTTAATTGCCGCACCCGCCATCCCTGCCAGTGCTCAAAGCACCAAAACCGATACAGAAATAATCCAAATATTGATCAAGCAAAGCATTGCACAATATAGCGGTGTTTGCCCTTGCCCTTATAGTATCAATCGGGGTGGGCGCAAATGCGGCAAGAGTTCAGCCTATTCCAAACCCGGCGGTGCAAACCCGCTTTGTTATGCACGGGACGTGACACCCGCAATGATAGCCCGCTATCGTAACCGATAATTTAAGGAAAAATCATGAAAACACTTGCAGCCATTATGACCGCTTTCGTCGCACTTAGCCATATTGGCTTTTTGGTTTTGGAGATGTTTTTGTGGAACACACCTACGGGACGA
This sequence comes from Robiginitomaculum sp., assembly GCA_026982415.1. GTDB lineage: Bacteria > Pseudomonadota > Alphaproteobacteria > Caulobacterales > Maricaulaceae > Robiginitomaculum_A. The sequence continues at coordinate 695 of JALSHE010000006.1, read as the reverse complement.
AAAGTATTTGATTTGACGCCGGAATTTGCCGAGGCTTCTGCGGTTTTGGCCGCCAATCAGGGACTTTATAACGGGTTTTTGGCGGCGGGGTTGATATGGGGTCTGATCTCCAAACGCACGGATTTGAAGCTGTTCTTCTTGCTATGCGTTATCGCCGCAGGCGTTTTCGGCGGCCTAACGGCCAGCACATCAATCCTCTATATTCAAGCATTGCCTGCGGTTATCGCGCTTGGTTTTGTGTGGTCGGTGCGGGGGAAAGCTTAAAATCAAGATAAATCCGTCGTCAGGTTCAGCCCTATAGCACCGACTAAAATTAGCGCAATCATGCTTATTTGTATTAAACTCAGTTTTTGGCCGAAGACCAAGAGCCCCACCAGTGTAATCAATACAATGCCACAACCCGCCCAAACCGCATAAGCTACACCCACAGGAATGGCTTTTAAGACCGGTGCAAGAAACCAAAAGCTCATACTATAACAAGCAATGGCAAGCATGCCCCAATGCCATTTGGCAAAGCCGTCTGAATGTTTCAGCAAAGATGTACCCAATACTTCCATCGCAATAGCAATTGATAATAATCCCCAAGCATTCATGTTATTTCTCCAAATATGTTACAAGTGCGGCGCACTTTGTGGGTTATACATTATTTATTTACACAAATATGTTTGCATTGCAAACTAATTTATTTTAAACAT
>JALSHE010000005.1 GCA_026982415.1 Robiginitomaculum sp. | reverse complement strand
ATTAAGGTTGTTTCCGTATTACGTCTCTTTTTGTGTTTTGAGGTGTTTTTTATGGAACGTATGTTACGCGGCGGGGTAGCTCGGCTTTCGGGAAGGATTGAACTTGACTTACGGGTTCGCAGGACGGGTCTGCAACTGCCCCATATAAAGGGTTTGTCTGATTTTGCAGCTTCTGTTTTGCATTGCAGGTCTGTCAATACTTCTGAGATTGCAGCGGTTTTGCCTCGCGCGGTAAAACATGATGACAGCCGTTACCGTATGCTTAACCGCTGGCTCCAAAACCCAATGATTGATCCCTTGCGGGTCATGGCCGGATTTATCCCCGAACTTTTGGAGCAAGCTTGTGAGAATGGCAAGACAGCGGTTCTGATGCTGGATCAGAGCAAAGTCGGCGACGGACATGAATGTTTGATGATGTCACTGCGTCTGGGTGCGCGGGCTATTCCGCTGGCGTGGCGTGTAGAAAAAACCTGTGGCAATATCGGTTTCAAAGGGCAAAAACCCTTGCTAGACGCGGTTTTAGCCGCAATACCACCCGATTATGACATTCTTCTGACCGCTGACCGGTTCTACGGCACAGCCGCATTGATCGGTTGGTGCCAATGCGCAGGCTGGGGCTACCGAATACGCCTGAAAGGCAATCTGACCCTGCAACATGCAGGAGGCGAGATCATTACTGGTGATATCCCCCGCTTTGCACCGCAGGGTATTGAGGCGGCAGAACTTTATGGTTCAGGTGTGCTGACAAATATTGGAACACTTCATGAAAAAGGCCATCCTGAACCCTGGATTATTGCTATGGACGGAAAGCCAACACCTGCTCGGGTGCGTGATTACGGTATGCGATGGGGAATAGAAGCCCTGTTTTCCGACTTCAAATCCAGAGGTTTTGGTATTACAAAGACCCGGTTACAGCACGCAGACCGCATTGAACGACTTATTCTCGTTCTCACCATTGCAGTATTCTTTGCCGTATCAACAGCCATGAAACCAGACGCATACACTCAAAATTATACCCAAAAAAAACCTACCGTAGCCTGATATCCCTGTTCACAAAGGGATTAAGGCGAATAGCAAGGGCAATCGCAAACAACACCCAAATCCCAAAACTATGGGAGTTCAAAAATTGTGTCAGGTGGTAAGGTAACTACAGGGAAATATGCCGCTAGAAGGAAACTTCTGCGGCGGGTTGATTTACTGACCTAAACACGCCATTTGCAAAGCATGAATAAACTGTCCTCAATTTTCTCCCCCGCCCCCGTTTCGTGGCAGAGCGCTTCTGCGCCTGTGGGTTATCTTGATGCTGTGGCAGTTATGGAGGCGCGGGTTGCGGCGATTGCGGCTGGTGATGCCCATCAGCAGGCCAAAGAACTTATATGGACGCTGGAGCACCCGGCGCTTTATTCGGCGGGGACATCGGCTGACATATCCGACCTAATTGACCCTGACCGTTTCCCTGTGTTCAAAACCGGGCGGGGCGGGCAATATACCTATCACGGGCCGGGGCAATTGGTTGGATATTTTATGCTCGACCTTAAAACCCGTGGGCGAGATGTGCGCGCCTATGTGGCCGGGTTGGAACAGCTTGTCATTGATACTTTGGCGGATTTTGGGGTGGCGGCGGATCGTCGTGCAGGGCGTGTCGGAGTTTGGGTGGATGTGCCCGATAAAAGCGAAGCCAAGATTGCCGCCGTGGGTGTGCGCATCCGCAAATGGGTTAGCTATCACGGCATTTCTATCAATATAAACCCCGACCTGTCCCACTTCGACGGCATCGTGCCGTGCGGAATTAGTGAGCACGGCGTCACTAGTCTACACGCGCTTGGTATCGAAGCGAGCCGTGCCGAAGTAGAAGCGGTGCTCAAGAATAATTCTGAGAAAATTTTTGGGCCTATTGGTGCGCCTAACCCCTAATCAAATGTGCTATAGTCGGCGCCGGGGCCGTATTGGTTATCGTTTTCGTCTATGGGTATGGTTTTATCACCAATGAACATTGTGGCCAAGCTGGTGAGTATGCCAGAGATAGCGGCGGGCAGGGTTATGCTTTGCGCCCAACCTTGCATTTGGGCCTCTAGCTCTGCTTCGCTCAGGTCGCCCTCAATCGATTCCATCATCATTTCCATGAAATTACCATCACCGAAATATATCATGACAATGAGAATTCCGATTGTTCCTAGTATTAAATACAGCAATAAATATACCAAAAACATCCAGCCGCTTTTACTGCCTTCGTGCAGGCGCTTTATCCAAATAACCACCCAAGGATAGAGCAGTAAATATGCCAATAGCCCGGTTACTTTGCCAATCTCAGGGCTGACCAAATTGACCATGCTGAGGGCAGTCATGATCAGGATAAGGATAAACCCACCCCGGTAAAATTCGGCGGAGCTAATCCGGCCTTCTGGTGAAAATAGTAAATTGCCCATAATTGCCTCGCTTGTATTTTGTGGTCATGTCACGCAAAACCCGCCCCGAACATAATCCGAAGCGGGCTTAATATTACGTCAGTAGACTAAAGTCTAGTCTGTGCTTTTAATCAACATATTGCCGACATAAGCAATGGCGTAACTGACAATCGCGCCACCAATAGCGCTTGGTATTGCCGTTTTCTTGGCCGCTGCTTCGCCCATTTGACCCATCATTTTAAACATGGCACCAAGGTCTCCGGCTTCGCCGGCATTTTCCATGGCATCGGCCATTTCATTAGCCATATCACCTGCAAACATAGAGCTGATAACGGAATTAACAATCATACTGGCAACAATGAACACAAGAATAGGCACCAAACTCATCCAGCCGGATTTGCCGCCGTCTCTAAAGCGCTTGACCCACAAGACAACCCAGCACCAAATCATGACCAGTCTTAATATACCCAATATTGAGCCAAGCTTATAGCTGATCATTGGCAGTATTGCCAAAAACGCGGCAATGGCGATCAGAATAATCGCGCCGCGCATAAATTCGGACGAACCAATACGCCCGTTCGGTGAAAATAGTAAATTTCCCATAGTTTCCTCCCTTTAAAGTTATGGCGCATAAAAGCGCTAAACAAGTGATTGTGCAAGGAAAAATTAGATTTACTTGTTCCCCGCAGAGGGAGCGCCGTAACGATTATCGCCCTTTTGGCCGGGTGTTGTCGCGAGCCAGATGGTAAATGCGAGGGGTGTAATCGCCAGCACCGCACTGATTTTCGGCATATTGGCTTTCATATTTTGCTGATAGGCTTCTTCGAGAGGTTGGACAGCGGCGCGCATGGCCTCCGTGTCTTGTTGTAAAATTGGGTCGTTCATCAGCTCTGCGACGGATTCAAAATATTGCAACATGCCAAATTTCAAACCAACAATCATCATGGCCATGAACAACAGGGCAAACATGCCAAATAGCGGCCAGGTCGTCCGCCCCAAATCGTGCAAACGTTTGCCGCTAAGGCAAAATACAATGTGCAAATTAAGAAAGAAAAACACCATGGGTATAAAAAAGGCGGTAAGGCCTGTGCCTAAAATCGGATAGATAGCGTGTTGCGCGATATACAATGTTGTTAATGCAAAAACGCCAATGATGAACGGCAGGCGGTTAATACGCCCGACAGGCGACAAAAGTAGCTTTCTAAAATTTTTCATAAAGACGGATTTAAGTCCGCAGAATAAATATGCAAGCCTTAACCGCGTGTTCAAGACTATTATGTAGATTAGCAAGGTGAAACTATTTTGATGTTGCGCTTTTGTTTCATTTAATATACACCTTATGCGTGTGCTGATTGTTTGGAGAAAGATGAAAACTATTTTCTATATAGTTGTTGCTGTGGGCTTCATGGCGCTCGGCGCTTGCGAACGCACGGAAATGGCTATGGTTGAAGAAACCCCGCCTGATGTCACGCCTGCAATCACTGGGAAAATACGGCAGAACGCCAATACTGTTCCGGTAATTAAGATAGAAGCAGGAATGCCTGATCACAAAAGGCCAACAGTTACACCCGTAACAATCCCTGCCCACAAACAACAGCAAACCGTAATAACAGCCAAGATCACACGACCGAATAAACCCATGCGCTCTACCCCGTTCAAAGTGCGGCGCTGTATGAATATGGGCAATGCCCTGGAAGCTCCCAATGAGGGCGATTGGGGCTACCGGATTACGGCGCAAGATTTACGCACAGTCGCCGCCGCAGGCTTTGATACGGTGCGCATTCCCATTCGCTGGGACGCCCATACCGCCCACCGCGCCCCCTATATTATTGATGCTGCATTTATGTCGCGGGTCAAGACCGTGGTGAGGGACGCTCAAGCCGCCGGCCTCGGCGTGATTATCGACGTGCATCACTATGAAGATTTGATGGCACACCCGGTGCGCGAGAAAAAGCGTTTTCTAGCCATATGGGATCAAATTGCCCGAAATTTTGCGGACGCACCAGATACTGTTTATTTTGAAGTCTTGAACGAACCAACCCTGGCAATTAGCAATGCACAAGTTAATGCTCTCTACGCTAAAGTCCTCCCGATTATCCGCGCGAGCAACCCAAGGCGCAAAGTGATACTTGGGGGCAATTCCTGGAACAGTATAGAAAGCCTTGCCGAAGTCCGCTGGCCCCTCAATAATGGTATAAGAGATAACAATCTCGTGGCAACATTCCACGATTATGGCCCACATGCATTCACCCACCAAGGCGCAGAATGGTCCGAACCAGTCATGCCTATGGGTAGGCGCTGGGGTGGCAAAGAAGACATCGCTGAATTGCGCGATACCTATAGGCAAGCGCACGACTTCAAGGCCAAAACCGGTCTACCAATCTTTGTCGGTGAGTTCGGCGTCATCGATAAAGTCCCGCTGGGCGAACGCAATCAATGGATCAAAACTCGCCGCAAAACCATAGAACAAGCCGGGTACGCTTGGTGCGTTTGGGATTTTTCAGGTGCGTTCAAATCCTACGATACAGCCAAAGACCAATGGCTCCCCGGCACAATGGATGCACTGTTTGGTCGATAAATCAACAACAGGATTTATGCCGCATTCACATATGGCATGAGGCTTTCGTGGATTTCCGGGCTTTCTTCACGTAGGAATTTTAGTAGGGCTTTTTCATTTGCATCCAATTTTCCATCGCGGTTCAAGCGCTCTATCAACCAATAGGCTTCGCTTTGCGTAATCCGCTCTGCATTCGCTATACCCGATTTATTGGTATGGCTGTATTCGTATTCTGGTGCGCTGAACAGAGATTTCACCGCTGCACCAAAGCCCTTAAAACTCGGAATAACAAAACCGGAGCTTTTTTGCTCTAACCATCTTTCCCGGCGCAGAGCTTCTTGTATATCCGGTTCCTCCCACGCTGCCAACATCATCAAATGATTGGCGATAGCGCCGACGAATAGCCGCTGCCAGCTTTCCGAATTATCCGCGCCGGTAACTACATCATTTATATCAAATAAAGCTTCGGCTTCGGCTTTGGTAATCCCCACCCCGCCTTCAGAGCTACAAGCATACAGCACGCGGCGCAATATATCGACCTCGGCTTCTCCGATAATGCCCGGTTTTAATTGTCGGCCTTGCGCCAGAAATCCGCGCCCTTCAAGCACGGCAATTTTGACTTGGTTCAGGGCATAGATCTCCAAATCATCCGTGACGTTTTTCGCTATCTTCATCACATGCATCAATAGCTCTAACTCAGTCTCTGTTTCGACGACGCCGTCATGGTCAATCCGCGCCATTAACCACGCCGCATTGGCCTGGTTGATATAGCCATGGGGCATGGTTTGGCGAACGAGAAAATGCGTGATACCCTCTAGGAATAAATCAAACCATGTGTCCGGCTTACCAGGCAAATGGTTGATTTGGAACAGCATGTCGGCCTCTTGCGCGGTTATATGACCGTCTTCGAAAACCGCTCTGCGTACATTCAGCACATCTTCATCATTAAGGTAGCTTGCACCCAATATTTTTTCCAATAAATCCCGCAATATAGGCTTAGGCATATTCATCCCCTGATTAGTTTAAGCGGGATAATTAGCAAATAATGATTACAAATACGCTAACGCTAGCAAAATTTTTAGCTTAAGTGTTTATTCACATCTCATTTAAGGCTATGTGGCCATATGTCCGCACCAAAACCCCTTACCGCCACCCCACCCGCTCAGCTTACATGGTCAGAGGACGGGGAGCCTGTAGCGCAAGAATTTGACGATGTCTATTTTTCGGTCGACGGCGGGCTAGCGGAAACCAAGGCCGTGTTTTTACAAGGCTGCGGATTGCCAGAGGCTTGGGCGGATAAAAGCGTTTTTGTTATCGGCGAATTGGGCTTTGGCTCTGGTTTAAATTTCCTCGCCGCATGGGATTTGTGGCACAGAACCGCCAAGCCAAAACAACGTCTACACTTCCTGTCCGTAGAAGCTTTTCCTTTATCCAAACAGCAATTGATTAGGGCTTTGGATTTGTTTCCAAGCCTAAAGCCCTATGCAGACCAACTCATTACCAAATGGCCAGACCGGGTGAAAGGTGTTCACAGGTTGGAATTTGGCGCAGTTGTTTTAACCCTATTCCATAATGAAATTGAACCCGCCTTATCCAGCACGGACGCCCGCATAAATGCTTGGTTTCTGGACGGATTTTCCCCAGCCAAAAACCCCGATATGTGGTCGGATACCGTATTTAACCATATGGCACGGCTGTCCGCGCCCGGTGCCAAACTTGCGACATTTACCGTAGCGGGAAATGTCAGGCGCGGGCTATCAGACGCAGGCTTCTCCGTGGAGAAAAAGCCGGGTTTTGGCCGAAAACGCGAACGGTTGGAAGCAACATTCAAGGGCACGTCAAGCCCACCAAAAATCACTGCCAAGCCAACCACACCGATTATTATAGGCGGCGGTATTGCGGGCGCATCCATCGCCTATGCATTGCATCTTCGCGGCATAACCCCTATCTTGATAGAACCTCATGAAGACCGCAAAACCGCCGCTAGCGGCAATCCGGCAGGACTGGTTATGCCAAAACTGGACTTGCAAGACAGGCCGGAATCACGTTTTTACAATGCGGC
>JALSHE010000004.1 GCA_026982415.1 Robiginitomaculum sp. | reverse complement strand
TCCAGCCATAAAATGCTCCGGTTAAAAATTTAGTTCGTTGCGTATGTAGCGTATGGTTTAGGGCGGTTCAAGGTGTCTATGCAATCATCTTGCTAAAAGTCTAGCCGTGGTGACTATTAGGGCGCATCAGAGAACACATAATCCCCACCCTTAACCTCGACATTGGGCGGAGCGCCATGTTCCTCAAACCAATCCCAGCCTTGTTTTAGGTTTTTCCAAAAATCTTGGTGTGGGCTGGATTTTACTTTTTCCAAATTTTCAGTACTCATTGCGAATGGGAAACTGTGGACGCGGATAACTTTCTGGCCGTTTTTGTTGGCGGCGCTGGCTAGGGCGTAAATTTCTTCTATCCCGGCATTGGTCATGGCGTAGCACCCAATGGACACACATTCCCCGTGGATCATCAGGAAGTCCCCCGTATAGCCGTGGGCGCGGTCATAGGTGTTGGGATAACCGAGATTGAGGCTAAGATGATAACTTGACCACGGATTAAACCGCTCTGCGGTGATATAGTAAAACCCTTCCGGCGATTGTTGGTCTCCGGTTTTGGTTTTCGGTCCGAGCGTTCCAGATGCGGCGCATATGTCTCTGGTTTTGAACAGGCTGTACCGCCCGTCCGCGCCTTGTAGATAAATTTCCAGCACACCGTCCGTTATCCGTGTACTGGTCGGCGAGGACGATTTTATAATGCGCAAAAATACCGGGTCGCCGAGTTTAAAACCTTTATCCGCCAATTCTTTGCTCAGTTCCGGTGTGACCCGCTTTATGGCTGCAAGGCTACGATTCGTCTCCGGGATTGGCTTTGCCCATGCAGGAAAATTGGCTGAGAACGCAAGAAAGCAGGCTAAAACACTGAGTGCGAAGCCTGCCTTTTGTGAACTAAGGACTTTTATGAACATGAGATAAATGAACCCGTAAATGTGGCGCAATTAAGGCAGAGCCGTTCAGCTAGCATTCAACGGATTATCCTATAAGGGACTTGCGTGTGTCCCCGCTGCCTAGTCCTCCCCTCGACGATTTGGCCGCATTAGAGCAAGCGCTCTAAGCTGGCCCGGCAGCTCACGTAGCAGGGCGGATGAAGACCGATTTTTCTCTCTCTCACGGTCTTCTCCGCCCTGTCTTTTATTTAATGAAAATCACAAAATTGTAGGGTGGATTAGGCTTTGGCATGCCCATTGGGTGCTTAGCCGTAATCCACCTTTGCTGCGCACCGCATGGTGGATTACGCGCAAGAGGCGCTAATCCACCCTACGAAATAAATTTAAACGCTAGCAGATGTCGCGTCTGCTGGAATACGCAACATCTGACCTACATAGATTTTATCTGGATGGGACAACATAGGTTTGTTGGCTTCGAAGATTTCCATATAGCGGCTACCTTTGCCGTAGTATTTTTTGGAAACCGCCCAAAGCGTATCACCGCTGACAACTTCGTGGAATTGTGATGCCGCGCCGCCGTCAGCTGCGCCCGCCTGATCGTCAACAGAGCCAACGCCGTTAACATTACCGACAGCCAAGATGATTTTCTCTTTCATCTCTTGGGAAACCGCATTGCCGGAAATCGTAACCTTGCCCTCATCGTCGACATTAATATCAACGCCTTCGGAATCGAGGCCAAGATCATTGACTTCTTTTTCTAAAGTTTCCTTGGCTTTCTTACCTTTAAAAAGACCCCCGAATTTACGACCAGCCGCTTTAGCGAATGAAATAGCTCCAAACATATAGTTTCTCCATATAAATTGTTTTTGAGGTTAGAAATCGCCCCAATAGGTATTTGATAGCGGCCAAACCGCGATTCGTCCATATTTATTTACAGCCCACTAAACCGAATGCGCGCGGCATTACCGAATTTAAGTTGGGAAAATAACGCGAACAAGTATTGGCGTTTGTGGTTTGTCCCTGTATAGAGCGAGAGAATCTTTTTTAACTGATTACATAAGAGGCACATTATGGCTTTCTCTCTCGAACTAATCCAAGCTGGCGTTAGTATTTTTGGCTTATTTTATCTTGACCCGGCACTGCTGATTTTTGGCCTCGCAGCTATTTTATTTGGCGGCCTTAACCTGCTTGAATTTAAGAAATTCTGGTAGGCTCTCCCCTAATGCTCATTGCTTTTCTTCTATTTTGCGTCGGCGTCATTTTACTGCTGGTTGCTGGCGATATTTTGGTGCGCGGGGCAGCGGCGCTTGCCCATAAATGGGGCGTTCCGTCCCTCATCGTTGGCTTGACCATTGTTGCCTTTGGTACATCAGCACCTGAATTAATTGTTAGCGTACAGTCGGTTTTAACAGGCGCTAGCGAACTGGCGATTGGTAATGTTATCGGCTCTAATATCGCCAATATATTGTTGGTATTAGGCCTACCTGCCATCATTATGGCGCTGCCGACCAATGTCGCAGGCGTCGGGCGAAACTCTGCCGTAGTCGTTCTAGCGACAGTGATTTTAGTAGTGCTGATGTTTATTCACCGCCCGCTGGTTATGTGGCAAGGCATTATCTTATTTACAGGTATTGTTTTGTATCTAGGCTGGATGTTCACCTTGGCGCGCTCCGGGGCCAAAGATCCTGCCCTGTCTGAAATGGCCGACATGGCCAGTATGGAAGGCATGCCGAAAAGCTATGTTACTATGATCGCCTTTACCCTCCTCGGTATTTTTGGTTTAGCAATTGGTGGCGGCATGATCGTCAAAAACGCGACTTTTATCGCCGAAGGTTTTGGGGTTAGCGAGGCGCTTATCGGCTTGACTATAGTTGCTATAGGCACGTCCTTACCCGAACTGGCTACCGTAATTGTCGCTTCTTGGCGTGGCCATAACGAAGTCGCCATCGGTAATATTTTAGGATCCAACATTTTCAACATTTTCGCCGTTATGGGCGCTGCCGCCATTGCTGGCCCGGTCAGTATTCCGGCCAAATTCATGGTGTTTGATGTTTGGGTGATGCTAGCCGCTACGGTAGCACTAACCATATTTATCTTACGCCGCGCACCCATTGGCCGCAAAACCGGTATCGTGCTGCTTTTGGCCTACTTACTCTATATGGCAGCAATCGCACGGGATATTGTTGGCGCAGGCGCTGGTGTGTGATATACACACCTCTATGAACAAGACTATTCTCATCACCGGCGCAAGCGCACGCATTGGGCGCGTCCTCGCTACAGGTTTGGCGGAAGACGGTTGGTCTGTGGTTATTCATTATAACACGTCCAAGCGGGCAGCGGCGGAATTGGCGAATGGACTTGGCGATGCAGCAATCGTACAGGCCGATTTAACCGATCCAGAATCCGTGGACACATTGATATACCGGGCGAGCCAGGCCATTGGTGCGCCGCTGGGCGCCCTCATCAATAATGCCTCCACCTACCAACCCGATAAGGCCGATGATTTTTCCAGCGATATTTTTGACAATCATATGGCCGTTAATCTCAAAGCCCCCTTGCGCCTGGGGCAACATTTTTCCAGACAAGTACCGCGTGATAGTCTAGATGATAAAACCGCCTGTATCATCAATATGATAGACCAGCGCGTCCTGCGTCCTGCGCCCGGTTTCTTCACTTACGGTGTCAGTAAATCAGCCCTGTTTGCTGCCACAAAAACCATGGCGCAAAGCTTTGCCCCCAATATCCGCGTTAATGCCGTTGGCCCAGGCCCCACCCTGCGGAGCATCCATCAGGACGCGGCGGGATTTGCCCAAGAAGCGGCACAGACACTACTCGGCAAAGGCTCGCCGCCCGAAACCATTTTGGATGCCGTGCGCTATCTCCTGTCCGCAACCGCCGTAACAGGCCAAATGATCGCCGTAGACGGCGGTCAGCATTTGGGGGTTTAGGGATTATTATGCGTTTCGCAACTAACATCCAAACCCCTCACCTTGTTCCTCTCCCTATGGGGGAGGAGACGTCGTCGAGACTATCTTTGATTCATAAAAAGGGTTGTGGAAGTCTGTCAAACTTAGCCTCTCCTTTAGGGAGAGGCGCGCGACAGCGTGGTGAGGGGTAAAGGGCTATCAAATGACAAATTCATCCACAAAAATCATTATCAAAGGCCTCGAAGTTCTTGCGTCTATCGGTGTGCATCCACACGAACACGAGACGGCGCAAATGATTGTTATTGATATTGAACTTGATATGGGGTCTATGCCGACCCCCGAGGACGACCTGCTCGTCGAAACTTTGGACTATGCACGGGTCGCAGATAAAGCCGCCGAATTCGCACAAGAAGCCCATGTGCAATTGGTGGAAACTTTGGCTGGGCGTATCGCGGCATGGGCGCTTAGCGAAGACAAGCGCGTACAAGCTTGCACGGTGCGTATTGCCAAACCCCACGCCCTGATAAATGCGGAAACTGCGGGCGTCGAATATTGTTTGCAACGAGATGGCTAAAAACGAAACAGAAAAACCACTTACGGGCGCCGACATCATTGCCGCCTATGTCAATACCCTTTCAGGCAAGCCGGGCGTTTACCGCATGATAAATGAACACGAAGAGCTTCTGTATATCGGCAAAGCCAAAAACCTGAGAAAGCGGGTCACCGCCTACACCAAATATGAGCGCCACCCCATCCGCATCCAGCGCATGATCCGCGCCACCAAAACTATGGAATTTGTGGTTACAGGTAGCGAGACCGAAGCGCTGCTCCTCGAAGCAAGCCTGATTAAACGCCTGAAACCCCGCTATAATATTCTGCTGCGCGATGATAAAAGCTTCCCCTATATCCTCATGCGCACGGATCATAAGGCGGCGCAACTCATGAAGCACCGGGGCAAGCGCAACAAAAAAGGCCAGTATTACGGCCCGTTCGCGTCGGCGGGTGCCGTCAACCGAACACTGGACACGCTGCAACGGGCGTTTCGCCTGCGCACCTGTTCGGACAGCGTTTATTCCGGGCGGACAAGGCCATGTATGCTGCACCAAATAAAGCGCTGCGCCGCCCCGTGTACGGGGGAAATATCGCTGGGTGATTACGCACAGCTCAACCGGGATGCTTCGGATTTTCTCTCGGGCCGCTCACAGGCTTTGCAAAAACGCCTGCAAGCTCGTATGCAAAAAGCGTCGGACGATTTGAATTTTGAACAAGCCGCAGAAATCCGTGACCGTATCCGCGCCATGGCTTTTGTCAGTACGGGCAAAACTCATATCGCGCCCAAAACATTCGCCGAGGCCGATGTGGCGGCTATACATAGAGATGCAGGCGATCAGGCTTGCGTGCAGGTGTTTTTCTTTCGCGCCGGGCAAAATTGGGGCGCCAATGCTTATTATCCGCGCCATGCCAAAGACCAAAACACTGCGGATATTCTCGACGCGTTTTTGGCGCAATTTTATACAGGCAAACCTATTCCTAAACAACTCTTCGTCAATGTAGATTTACCCAATAAAGCACTGTTAGAAACCGCATTATCCGAACGGCGGGAGAAAAGCTTTCGCATTTTCAAACCACTGCGCGGGGAGAAATTTGATTTGGTGGAACTGGCACGGCGTAATGCTTCCGAAGCCCTCGCCCGTAAACTCGCAGAAACCGCATCGCAGAACAAATTGCTAGCCGGGCTAGCGGGGGCGCTCGACCTGCCCGAAATCCCGGAACGCATAGAGGTGTACGACAATAGCCATATCCAGGGCACTAATTCGGTTGGTGCATTTATCGTCGCCGGAGCCGAAGGGTTTTTGAAGCGTGAATACCGCACATTTAACATCAAAGATGCCAGCACCAAGCCGGGGGATGATTTTGCCATGATGCGCGAAGTCATGCAGCGCCGCTTCTCGCGCCTGCTCAAGGAAGGCGGAACCAATGAAAATGGATTGGCATGGCCTGATTTAGTGGTGATTGACGGTGGTAAGGGGCAGCTTTCCGCTGTCAGCGGCGTTTTGGAGGATTTGGGCGTGCTAGAGCGCACAACTCTGGTGGCTATTGCCAAAGGCCCCGACCGTAATGCGGGGCGCGAAACCTTTCATATGATAGGCCGCCCCGAATTTAGCCTCCCGCCGCGCACGCCTGTGCTTTATTATCTACAGCGCCTGCGCGACGAAGCCCATAGGTTCGCTATTGGCACCCACCGCGCCAAGCGTAAAAAACAGATGCATACCAGCCCGCTTGATGCTATTGAGGGAATCGGGCCTGGTCGTAAAAAAGCATTACTGGCTTGGTTTGGCTCGGCCAAAGCCGTAGCAAGTGCTGCGGCAGAAGATTTGGCGAAAGTAGACGGAATAAGCAAGAAACTTGCGGGGAGTATTCATGACCACTTCAACGAATAACAATAATGACGGCGCTATTAAGGGGGAAACCGGCGGTGCACTGGCGGACGGCTTGACCATAGTCCGTGTTCTGCTGACCCCGGTGATCATGTTCATTATCTACAAAGCCTGGTCGGCCAAGCCCGGAGACGCCGAAGGTTTTGTCTCCCTCGATTTAAAGCTGGTTTTATTGGCTTCGGTTTTGTTCGTCATCGCCGCACTCACAGATGTGTTAGATAATTATGTTGGCGGCAGCGACCTTGCCAATGAGCGCCAATTCGGCTGGTTCGATGATATTGCCGATAGCGTGTTGATTGACGGCACATTACTAGCTTTGGTTTGGGTGTTGAACAAGGCGGGACTATTGCACTGGAGCTTCGCAGTTCCAGTCTTAATATTGGTTCTGCGTGATGTTGTTTTGGGTTTGACCAAAGGCTATGCGTTCTCCAAATTCGGCTTATTGGAAACTCGGCTTGGCGACCTCAAAAGCGCTCTTGCCATGCTCGCCACCTGTACTCTGGTCGCCGCGCCGTGGCTTACTAATCTGGTTGACAGTTTTCGCGCAGGGCGATCCGACGACGTCGCGCACGTATATAATTCTGCCAGCACATGGGTGTGGAATACTGGGTTGGTGGCGCTGTGGATCGCCGCGATTTTGGCTCTATATACGGGCTTCAAATTACTCACGGCTAAGACAGATATGACCCAGACTAAAACTACGGAAGACACAACTACATGACCGATACTGTTCTGCACAATACACCCAAGCCAAAACTTTATTGGCTGCCTAATGCACTCACCCTTGGCCGCATTGCCGTCATTCCGTTGTTAATGTGGATGATTATTGTGGTTGGCGGCAGTTCCACTAGTTTCGTAAATGCGCCTATACTCTTGTTATTGTTGTTTGTTTTATGCGCAGTGACAGATTTTCTGGATGGTTATCTGGCGCGCAAATGGGAATTGGTTTCTGCCTTTGGCCGTATGCTCGACCCGATTGCAGACAAGCTTTTGGTCGCGGGTTGTCTGATTGCGCTCAATATCAGCTTCGGCGCTATTTGGTATGTTCTCGTCCCCAGCACGGCAATTATATTCCGGGATATATTCATCAGCGGCACCCGAGAACACGCAGCCAATGCAGGTATAATCCTATCCCCAACCATGCTGGCGAAATGGAAAACCACCGCAGAAATGCTGGCCATCCTGCTCCTGCTCATTGGTATCAGCACAAGCTCGGTCATGCCCATCAGCCATAATATAGGCGACATATCCCTACTAGCGTCCCAAGGCGGCATCGCCTTACTCTGGCTAGCTGCCGCCCTCTCGCTCTACACAGGCTGGCACTATATCAAAGCAACTTTGCGCGGTTAGGCCAACTTCCCGCGCACCAATTTATCATAGTCCTCGACCATATTAACCGTAAGTTCGCCCGGCGTATAATTTAGCTTTTCTATGCTACGCACTGGGGTAATTTCTGCGGCTGTGCCGACTATGAAACACTCACTAAACGTCGGCAATTCGTCTGGCCAAATATCGCGTTTTATAACTTTGATGCCGCGTTTCTCGGCCATCAAAAGTACCGCCTTACGGGTAATGCCGTCCAGAAGAATGTCATTGGTCGGGGTATGGATTTCGCCGTCGCGGACAAAGAAAATATGCGCCCCCGTACATTCGGCAATGCGGCCTTTATAATCCAGCATGAGCGCATCATCAAAGCCCTTATCGGTCGAAATATCCTTAGCCATTGTACAGATCATATAAAGCCCTGCCCCCTTGGCTTTGCACGGAATGGTATCGGGCGCCGGACGCTTCCAGTCGGACATACACAGGCGGATACCCTTCATTTTATCGTCGAAATAATCACCCCAATGCCAAACGGCAACGGCTAGGTGGATTTTATTGCCTTTTGATGCAACCCCCATCATCTCGCTACCGCGCCAAGCAATAGGCCGCACATAAGCAGAGCCAAGCCCGGATTTTGCCAATGTATCCGTACAAGCCTTGTCGATTTCTTCGACGGTGAACGGAATTTCATAGCCGAGATATTGGGCAGAATTGAGCAAGCGTTGACTATGATCGCGCAGGGCATAAATCTTGCCGTCATAGGCCCGGTCACCCTCAAATACGCCGGAGCCATAATGCAAAGAATGGGTCAACACATGGACTTTGGCTTCGCGCCAATCGACAAATTCGCCGTCCATCCAGATATACCCGTCCCGGTCATGATAAGCAGTTTCGGCCATTTGTTTTCTCCACTATTAATCTTGAGCGACATTGTGTAGTTTGCCTTTATTAAGTCAACACTAATTAGAAACCAAGTGGCAAAATGGCACATTCTATTTCATCTAGCGACATACAAGACACCCACCTTCTGGTGGTGGACGATGATGACCGTATTCGCGACCTGCTCAAACGGTATTTATCCAAAAACGGATTTCGGGTTTCCACCGCTGCTGATGCCTCCGAAGCAAGACGGTTGATGACGGGGCTAACTTTTGATTTACTGGTTTTAGACGTGATGATGCCAGGCGAAGACGGGTTCGCGCTCACCAAATCTTTGCGAGCCGTAGACGATGTGCCGATTATCCTGCTGACCGCCAAAGGCGAGCCAAACGACCGGATTGAGGGGCTTTCCCTTGGCGCAGATGATTATCTGGCCAAGCCGTTCGAGCCTGAAGAATTAGTTTTGCGGATAAAGTCCATATTAAAACGCCAAGCCACCCGCCCGCGCCAACACAAAATCCGGTTTGGAGATTTCTTGTTTGATCTTGACCGTCAAATGTTGGAGCAAGCGGGCGAACGTATGCACCTGACAACGGGCGAAACCGCCCTGCTGACCACGCTTTCCAACCGCGCCGGCAGACCCGTGAGCCGGCAAAATCTGGCCGAGCAGATTAATGCCAAAAGCGAACGGGCGGTTGATGTACAAATCACCAGACTGCGGCGCAAATTGGAAGCCAACCCAGCCCAGCCCGAATTCCTGACCACCATACGTAATCGTGGGTATTGCTTACAGGCGGAACCTGTTGATGGTTAAGGCGGATAAACCACCATGGATAAAGCAATATCTACCCAAAAGCTTGTTTGGGCGGGCTTTGCTGATCATCATGCTGCCCATTGCCCTCATGCAAATCATCGTCGCCTATATTTTCTTCGATGCCCATTGGCAAACGGTGACGGCCAGCCTGTCCGACAGCGTCGCCGCAGATATTTCGGTGGCGGTGGAGCTTTATAAACAAGCCCCAGATGCAGAACGCCTAGAACGTCTCGATCAAATGATCCGCCCCAATATGAAATTATCCGTGGTTTATGATGCTAAAGACACTCTGCCAACGGCAACACGAAATGCGTTTTTCTCATCGCTAGACAAAACATTACGCAGAGCTTTATCAGCAAATCTTAGCGATGAGTTTTGGTTCGATACCACGCGCTACCCCCATTATATAGACATCAGGGTACAGGTTGACGCCAAAGTATTGAAATTTGTCGTGCCGCGTGATCGTGTTTTTGCGCCTACGGGGTTTATCTTCTTGTTCTGGCTTATTACAGCTACGCTTCTCCTCACTCTTGTCAGCATTTTGTTCATTCTTAATCAGGCACGGCCTATCGTTAAGCTAGCCCAAGCGGCAGAAAATTTTGGCAAGGGGCGGAGTATTGGTAAATTTAAACCATCGGGCGCTACCGAAGTACGCCAAGCAGGACATGCTTTTTTGGAAATGCGTGACCGTATTGGCCGGCATATTGATCAACGCACGGCATTACTCGCCGGGGTTAGCCACGATTTACGCACGCCCCTCACCCGCCTCAAATTACACTTGGCCTTGGAGGGCGACAGCAAAGAGAACCAAGCAGCAAGACGCGATATTACTGATATGGAAAATATGCTCGATGGCTATTTGGATTTTGCCCGTGATTTAAGTGAAGAAGACAGGCAGATGACAGACCTCTCGGTAATATTGCGGGAGATTATTGCGGCCAACGGCGATAATATATCCCTTACGGTACAAGATAACCTCACCATAAATGTCCGTAAAATCGCCGTAAAACGCGCCCTAACTAACCTAATCGGCAATGGGATCATCTACGCCGAGCACGTGAAAATCACTGCAAAGCGCGGCGCGCAAAACATCCAAATAACCATAGACGACGACGGCCCCGGCATCCCCGCACCCCGCCGCACGGATGCCCTAAAACCCTTCGTCCGCCTAGACCCAGCCCGCAACCAAAACACAAATGGTGTAGGCCATGTCGGCGTAGGCTTAGGCCTCTCAATAGCCAACGACATAATCCAAGCCCACGGCGGCACCTTGGCGCTGGGCGATAGCGAGATGGGCGGATTGAGATGTGTGGTGGTTTTGCCGATTTAGGGGTGCATTTCCTAGGGTGAAACGTGTTACGAGTTACAAAAACACTACTTTGTCTACTGTACCATTATTTAACACAAAACACATTTTTTCCAAGACGCTTAATTTTTGCGGTTGCCACGTCATATTAGTTTTTGCTGGGTACAGCGTCCCGTAAGGGGATGTATTTTTGGGTGATTTTATGATAAACTAAATCGGTATGCAATATTTCTTCTTTTATACGTGATATAAGATTTTTGTGACACTTTGCCATTAGTACCCAACGGTCTGGAATACTGTCCCTTACAGTTTGAGGGTTTTTACCTTCCGGAAACTCAGAAACGGTGAGTGTTTTTATTGGGCTCAAATCTTCAAACAATAAAGCCAGAATTTTTATTAACATTTCTGCGTTTTGTTTTATTTTCGCATTTCTAGAGATCACCTTGTAAGTTGTCTTGTCATCGTCAAGACTAGCCCAAATACTTTGGAGTAGTGTTTTACTCTTTATTATATCGCCACTTATAAATGCGTTTTTGGCGTCTTTTAAATCATTGACAAAGGGATCACGCATCCAAAAGTCCACATAATTCACAGCTATGGTTTTTAAGGCAATCGTGTTACTTTTCCGGTTTGATAAAATTTGCGTTATTAGCGTGACTATTAGAGTAAGGCTAATGCCGTAAGAGGTAATGGTTGCTAGAAGAGATGGTGCTGTCACTTATTAATCCAAATCTCTAAGCTATCATATGCTACGCATATTCTTCCAAATTCTCAGTATCAAGCAAGTTGTGGTTTTCAGACAACAAAAACTCCGCAACAGCCAAGGATGTCGCATTTTGGTACGGCTCCCTAACTTTAACCGTCAACTTATCCTGCCAGTTACTATATTTAGAAAACCTCTTCACTGAATCTAACAACCCATGTAAGAATGAGGTGGAAAAGCTAACATTTGGCAAACCGACAGCTATCTGCACATCGTGTACTGTGGTTGGGTCACCGATATTTTCCTTGAGGAAATTAAGTAAACCAATTTCGCGCGCTACAGTTTGACCGTACCGTTCGTATGAAAACCCAAAGTGACCATGCTCTTTATATGATTTACCAATAGCATCATTTTTAGTTAATAGATTATCTAGCGTTATTAGAAGGGAGCCAGTTGCCGGATTAAATGACAATATGTTAGTGTTATGTGCCATAAGAAACTCCTTTCGTTTTGTTTAGCGCAAATAAATTACGATTGAATAAAGTTATATTGCCTTTTTTCGACAAGTAAATACCGCTTATCGATAAATACTGATAAAGCAAGAGAGTATATATACACATGTTATTTGCCCGTCTATAGAAATAATCACTCATTAGTCACCTCTAAGTCAATTTCAAAACGCGTAGAAAGTATTGTGCCTGGTGTATCAATTTCAACTAAAAATACTTGATCTGCCACATCTGGCCGACGGAGTAATCCCCCCGTTCCTGAAATAAGGATTGCTTCAAACCGCGAAGACATGGCTTCGGCAGCATTAAAAAACTTATGTAAGCCACCAGGCCTATTTGTATCTCGGCTTGTTAGTCCATCTTCTATAACACCGTATATAGACAGTGCATCTTGTGCATTTGGAGTTACGGAATCCGAACTATTTAACATAGATACGTCAACATTTTTCTTTTCCAAGGTTCGACCGAACGTGCGCCCAAAGGAAATAATACTCATATTTATTACTAATTTGCCATTTCGTAAAGCCATATAACATGCAAAGCCAAATTCGCCAAAACTAATATTATCCGGGCATCGAGCGTGCTCTCCATTTCCCATAATTTCCTCTAGGAACTTACAGAGTTCGCGTAATTCATCCAAATGCGTCTCGCCCAAATCATATTTAGCATCAAATTGTTTTATTTG
The DNA here is from genome assembly GCA_026982415.1 of Robiginitomaculum sp. Classification (GTDB taxonomy): domain Bacteria; phylum Pseudomonadota; class Alphaproteobacteria; order Caulobacterales; family Maricaulaceae; genus Robiginitomaculum_A. The sequence goes on along the minus strand of JALSHE010000004.1, from coordinate 22,744 downwards.
CTTTCGAAATTGAGCGCTCATTCCATTAATAAAGGCTTGACACTCTTTATTTTCATCATCTTCTGTTAAATGGTTCCAGTCGTTTGGATTATACCATGCAACAGGTATTGGATAGACATCGACATGTCTGGGGCAGGAACAACAGCAGGTTCTCTTACTATTTGTCAAGTTCAGACTACATAGAACCTTGTGTAAACTGGCGTGTCTGCTTAAATCATAATTGACATTACACTCGTTACGCTTAGCCATTTTTGAGAGTAACATGAATGGAGCTATGTCGTTTAAATACAAAGGAGATTCTGCATCATTTGCAACAAAAGAAACTAAAAGTTGGCTTTTTTGCAAGCCTTGTATGTCCGCTGATAAGTTGGCCAATCCTCCGTATGCATTAAATGGTTTATCAATATATGACAAATCAGTTAATTCCCTAGAATCGTTAGCAGGTTGAACCGAGCTAATGTCATTTTCAGAATGCTCTGAATAATTATTTTGAAAAATTGAAATCAACGCAAACCCATTCCCATCTCGATTCGCTCCATTCTAAAGCTTTTAGTTGCGATAGTAAAATTGAATGTCACGGGAAATGTATTTTATTTCGACACTCTTCAAAAGCGCCCGCACAACCTTCTGAAATGCACGATTATCCAGAAACACATCACGGCGGGTCACTATGACAGGGACAATATCTATCTGATCAACACTAAACCCAATCCGGCGTTCCTTGATATATTCCTGCCTTATCTAGGTTTTTGGCTCGATAAGCCATTGTACTTACTACCTATTTCAAAATAATCACAAAAATCTATCCACGGTTCCCCGCTTGCCCTTAGTGTTGTGGGATGGAAATTGAGTATGGACAGGAATTGGAGAACAGGATTGCGGCGCAGCCGGATGTGTCCCCCAATATACTAATGGGTGTGTCTGGTTTTTTGGCTTGGTTGATGATTTGGTTTCGGGTTTGTGCGGAGCAATCTGGGTGTCGAACTTGGCCTCGAACTGGGCACGTATCGGCGCGCGCCTTTCAGCCCAACCGCTATCAGCGGCGCTTTGGCGGGCGCGACATTCCGCCTACCCGTGACAACCGTCCTTATTATATTCTCACTGGTCGTGACCTCTCACCGGGGCAATTTAATGAATGGCTTGCGCGTTATTCGGGTCGCGGGCGGATTAGCGTTTACCGTATGCGCTATTGGCGTAAAACCGTCAAAGGTAAGGCTGCACCCTTGGGGACTGGGCACGAATATTGGCGCGATCCGCTGGGGCGTATTGGCGGACATGTGGCTAGACTTCCCGGCGGTGTTTGGCATGTGCATTTGTGGCCGGGATGGCAGTTTAAGTCTCATAATATCATAATGACTAAATTAGTAAACTAATTTAATCATTGAGTGAGCCAAAACATAATTGAACAATCATCGCCCGAGGAAATTTCTCGGATGAGAAATTTCCCATGTCTAGATATTGTCCGTCCGCGCGAATGCCGTCAAAAGCCAATTTCTTGCGCTAAGACTTCCCCAAATCCCGCGAGCGTTTATAGGCTGCTTGTACCGCTTTTCCCATGAGTTTTGGTAGGCCGTCTTTGGCCATTAGGACATTCAGCGCGGCTTCGGTTGTGCCGCCGGGGGATGATACGGATTTACGTAGGTTTGCGGATGTTTCGGGGGAGCGGGCTAGAACTGTGCCGGAACCTATTACGGTTTGGCGGGCGAGTGCTCTGGCCAGTTCCGGGGATAAGCCCAGATTTTCTCCGGCCTCTGCCAATATTTCTGCGAGGTAGAAAACATATCCCGGGCCGGAGCCAGATATGGCGGTCACCATATCTATTTCGTCTTCGCTTTCGACTTGAACGACTTTGCCAATTGCCCGAAGGCGCGGTTCTGCGAAATCGCGGTGGGCTTGGGTCACGCCCGCGCCGCAGACATAGCCCGTTATTCCAACGCCGTAAGCGGCGGGGAGATTGGGCATAGCGCGGATGATAGGACGATCGCCAAATATATCGGACAAACCTTTAAGGCTGATACCGGCCATAATCGACACGACCAAAACGTCTTTGGGCAACGCCTCCGCTAGCTCCGGGCCGACCTTGGTAAATAATTGTGGTTTAATGGCCAGCAAACACATTTTCAGGCCAGACGCTGCGCCTTTGGTTAGCTTGGCCGAAAATTTAACCCCGAGTCGAAGCGCACGTTCTGCCGCTTGGCCGGGTGCGGGGTCGATGACCAAAATTTCGTGGGCATCCAATGCTTTAGTGCCGCCATGATTGTCTTGGGCGGACAACCAACCAGACAGCAAAGCACCGCCCATATTGCCCGCACCGATTAATGCGTGGGTATTATTTGAAAGCTTTCCAGATTTTACAACACTATTCATAAGTGCATTTAACCATGGGCGGCTAAATCTAGCAAGGCCGTATCCAATGCATCTTCGGGGGTTTTTCCTGCCCAAACCACATATTGACAAGCCGGGTAACCGCGCTCTGCAGCTTCTAATGCACCAGCTAACAATGCCATTGCTTGCTCAATCATCAGTTTGGCGGCGCCCGCTAGGTTCAAAGAGTTGCGGTAAACCAGAGAATTATGGGTATTCCAAAAATCAAAATGCCCTGTGGCTAGGCGCTCGTTAAGCAATGTTAAAAGCCTGCAAATATCATCTGTCCGCCCCCCCGGTGCCCGACTATCAAACAATAAAAACAACTCCAGTTGTTCTTGTTGAGTGTTCCAAACAAGTGTCACATCATGCTCGCACCAAAGCCCAGACAAAGCAATATGGATTTCATTGACATTCACACGTTCAAAATCCACATGATCTGCAACGCACAGGCGTTCAAAAACGTCAAGAGGGTTGCCGCGCACAGCACAAGCCGAAGCCAATTTCGGGCTAGGTTGGCCCGCCGTTTTAGCAATAATATCTTCCAAATAGTTCATCGTAGTCCTAACGCATATGCGATTCTTTAAGGTTACGTTAATGAAACGGCCTCATTTGGCAATATGTTGTGGTTAAATTACTGTTGATAACTATATGTAGCTGTTCGAAAGGCGTAAAAGCGTGTAGATACCCATTATGACAAAACTGTCACCTCTATGCCCTTGACGAATGGTGTAGAAAGCACGACATATAGAGTATTATGACAAAAACATTCCCATTACCCGGTAACGGGCAAAATTTATTTCAATCCCTGTTTCGGGCTTTATTCTTGATTGCGGCAACGATTGGCGGATTTTTCATCTTCGCAGCTTCGGCGGCATTTGCGCTTTTTGTGGTGCTTGGCATCCTTATTTTGGGTTTCGTAGCATTTGCCGTGCTTTGGCTCCGCGCTAAAATTCTGGGCAAACCTCTCCGCCCTACTGGTAATATGTGGTCGTTTCAAACTTTTGATAGCCAAAGCTTTGGGGACACAAAAACCAACACACCTGGCGACGAGAGTTCAAAGCCCAAAGCGCCCGGCCCCGTATTGGATGCGCACAAAACCCCAGACGGCTGGAGCGTTGACACCGACTAAAATTGTTCTAGCCATTCCCCTGCCTGCCCGTTAAGGCGGAGTATGCGTGCCTTTGATTTTTTCATATTATGCCTATGCTGCCTAATTTGGGGTGGAAATTTCGTCTTGTCTAAATGGATGCTGAGTGATCTCGGCTTTCCGCCACTTTTCTTTGCCGCTGTACGTTTCAGTTTAGTGGCCTTACTAATGTCACCGTTTTTGTTCCCTATTCCCAAACAATTTTTAAAATTATGCTTGGCAGGGCTTTTCGTAGGAGCCTTACATTTGGCTTTTTTGTATACGGGGCTTAAGACCGCACCAGCCGGAGCAGCGGCAATTGTCTCACAAATGATGATTCCTTTTACCACAATATTATCCGTTATGTTTTTACATGAAAAAATTGGCCTCACACGCGGTTTGGGTATTTGCGGCGCACTTATAGGTGTGATGGTTCTTATGTATAACCCCAATAGCATGTCATTTGATATTGGTCTCATTTATGTAGCAATCGCCTTCCTGATCGTATCCATTGGCGCTATCTTAATCAAAAGTGTTGGTGATATAGGACCATTTCAATATTTGGCATGGATGGGAATATTGGCAGTGCCAACACTCGGTTTAGGTAGCTTACTCCTGGAAACCGGGCAAATCGAGGCGGCAAAAGCTGCGCCGATTGAATTAAGCATCGGCGTGCTTTACACAGCATTACTAGCCTCTGTTTTTGCCCACGGGCAATATTTCAGACTTTTAAAAACCTATGAGGTTACGCTGATTGTGCCCCTTACCTTGATGTCACCGTTCTGGGCCGTTATATTGGGTGTGATTATTCTTGGTGAACCATTTGGCATGAAGCTGATAATCGGCGCAATATTTATTCTGGCCAGCGTCTATGTCATTGCCAAGCGGCAAAAACAATCACCAACCGAGATCCTGTAAGCAAGAAAGAAACACTCATCTTGAAATTTATTGATACCCCCTCACCCAATCACGACAAACGCACACTGCCTGTGACTTTATTGGTTTTACATTATACTGGTATGGAAAACGGCAAGGCAGCTCTGGAACGCATGTGCGATCCTGCCGCAAAAGTTGCCGCCCATTATATGGTGGAGGAAGATGGGCGCATTTTTAAATTGGTCGAAGAAAACTGCCGCGCTTGGCATGCAGGCATTAGTGCGTGGGGCGGAGAAACCGACATAAACTCCGCATCCGTCGGAATAGAAATTGTCAATGGTGGCCATGATTTTGGCCTACCAGATTTTCCAGATACACAAATCCAAGCGGTCATCAAGCTCAGTCGTGATGTTATGCGGCGCAATTCTATCACCGACTTCGGTGTCGTTGCCCACAGCGATATTGCGCCAGGGCGCAAACAAGATCCGGGCGAAAAATTTCCGTGGTCAATATTAGCCGATGCCGGGATTGGTATTTGGCCGGATGTAAAAACTACAGATCAAAGAACATTATTCAGCAAGGACGCGACAAATCGGCAAATACGCACTATCCAAATTGCCCTTGCTTATCTTGGCTACGGAGTAGCAGTAACAGAAACTATGGACGATGAAACGCTGAACGCTCTTCAAGCTTTTCAACGCCGTTACAGACCTACAAAAATAGACGGTATAATAGATGTCCAAACTATGGAAACCCTTAGCCTACTCGTGCGCTATAAGAAGAAATTCTGTATATAGAAAAGGCGAAGACGCGGGGGTTGTGGGTTGATGTGGGGCAACCAGGTTTCCACCGCGCCTTCTAGAACTTTGGAATTCGCACTTTTAGAGCACGTTAAATCCAAAGCTATTGTTTCAGGATTGCGTGGTTCCGTTGAACCTAGCCTCCCAATACTGTTTTTGTACTCACTGTTAAACGATAAGTACAGAAGTTTTTTCCAACTTATTGAAAATAGTTGGAAACGCGGCAGTGTGTGGTTAATGTGGGGCAACCAGTAACCCGCCGCGTTTCCTATGGGACAAGTTTTGCATTCTTGAGGAACGTTATACGCTTAGCCCAATTTCATAATGATTCGAAAAACCAAAATTCCGGTGGCCTAAGTACTGATTTAGTAACGGATGTATATACCAAATAGCAGTTAATCTGTTATTTTAGCAGTTGCCGACATATTTTCGAACAACCGTATAGCTTCTGGCCCTGCTCCGGGGTTGATTTTCGTCGCAATATCATCATTCCCGACATGTGTACCGCATTCAGCGCAATGAATGACCACATCTATTTTGTGCTCGCAATCTTTATGAACAATAGCGAACGGCGCATCTTCTTTTGTAAAATTTCGCTCGCCCCATGTAGCTAACCCGGTAATGATCGGCCTTAATTCACGAGAAATATCGGTCAGTTGGTATTCATAACGTTTTGGGTTTTCATTATATAAGTGTCGCACCAAAAGCCCCGACTCAACCAATTTGTCTAACCTTGATGAAAGCAAATTTCTATTAATACCAAGAAAACTCTCAAATTGGTTGAACCGACAGATACCAAAAAAACAACCTGATAACAATAATAAAGACCACCTATCGCCAACCAAATTAACGGCGGTAGCAAGCGATGATTTATCCTTAAGTAAGTCTGACCAGCCCATACATCCCCCCCCAATGCTGTTAAATATGGATTTATAAATACTTATTTTGTACTCACTACCTTAGGTATTGCAATATTGCAAGCCTTGACCTCAGCATAAACATTTGCTCTAAGCCTTTATTCAGAGGGTCGGGCGACCGCCTACTTTCGTTAATGCAATGGCGGGCTTGCCGCGCCGAAGCCTAGCGAGGGCGGGAGGAAAGTCCGGGCTCCATTGAAGCAGGATGCCGGATAACGACCGGCGGGCGTATTGGCAACAATGCGCTTAGGGAAAGTGCAACAGAAAGCAAACCGCCCGCCACTATTTTTATTGGCGTGGTAAGGGTGAAAGGGTGTGGTAAGAGCGCACCGCCGTTTTGGTAACAAAGCGGGCATGGTAACCCCCATCCGGAGCAAGACCAAATAGGGGCGGCATCACGGCGAGCTTGAACGTCGCTGCCCGGGTTGGTCGCTTGAGGTGCTGAGTAATCAGCACCCCAGATGAATGGTCGCCGCCATTATGCTTTTGGGCATAATGTGTACAGAACCCGGCTTATAGACCCTCTGATTTACGCCCCCTAGATATTAAAAACACCTTTCAAACCCGCCTAATGCACCCGTTCATATGGCGTCGCGACGGCCTGCACGAAATCTTTGGCGTCTTGTACTAACTTGTACTGCACCATGTCTTTACGGCGATACGCCTTGCGGCCTGCGATTTTCAGCATTGTTCGCCCAATAATGGCTTTGACCAACTTTTCCGGAGCTGATGCATCATACCAACTTGGGTTTTTCCCGTATTTGCGGCGCAACACGCCGTTCATGAACATACCCGCATTGGTGAAGGCACTGGCTTTGGTGGAAAACTCCATAACCATAGACACACAAAACGTCACATTTTCAACCCGGTGCGGCGAACGGATTGGCCAAAGAACCAATTCCCCACCGTACAAATCCGCTGGTGCTACAATTGCGCCCTCGTCCAATTTCGCTGTCCACGGCATATCTTCATCAATCTCACCTAAAATTATACTTTCATAGGCTTCATCCGGTAGAAATTCCGGCGTTTTAGGGTAGACCCAGGCTTTTTTATGCCCGCGTATATGCCATAAATGGGTCATGGTCGGATCGGCGTGGTATGGTGTGCGCGCTGTCTTGCTTGACAGTAAGATACCACCGCGACAATTGGCACGATCATTGTTTTTTCCGGTATATTTTTCCAATTCTCGGTGTAGCTGATCCAGTACTTTTTTGTATTTAGGCTGGACATTCATAACTTCACGCACATTGATCCAGATTGGCAAATCTGATTTGGTAGCAGCAATCATAGTTGCGCCGTCAGCTCCCGAAAAATCTACTGTGACCTGGCGATCTGGATAGTCGGGTTCGTCGACCACATACTGAAAGTCAATCAAATGGTTAGGCTGGTTATCCAGCATTTCCGCAAGGGCTTCATCGGTAAACAGTCCCGTATCATTGAGAATATGCTCAACAATCATGACTCTTTTCCCATAGTCTTGAGCGTCTTCTTCTGCCCAATTTTTAATCAAATCCATATTCACCTCCACAGTTTAAGAGCTTTAATTGGCCTCGTTCTTTGTTTGGTACATTTGCACAAATTTATTAACAATCATGCAAAACTCGCGCCTTTTGGCAAAAAGGTGCAATTTTGTCGCAGTTCTCATTGCACATGCGACGTTTTGACGTTCTGAATAAAGTTGAACTTATGTAAATAAGGGCTACTAGTAATATTGATTCTAATTTTACACTTTAGGCAGGGGGATATCTGTGTCTGTTAATCCATCAATAATTAAAAGAGCCAACGGGGCTATTCTACCCATCGGGATTATTTGCGTACTCGGCTTTATCTGGGCAGTTCTCGTGGCCTCTCGCGGGGTTGACCCGGTGATTAAACCCCATGCTTATATGTATATATTTGCCTTCGCCTTGGCTATTTTTGCACTTGTCTACGGCGTTATGCAGAATAAATTTGTCTATAACCCTTATGAATATGATGACAATGTCATCAAGGCTGGGGTGATAGCTACTATCATTTGGGGCGTTGCTGGTATGACGATTGGGGTGCTGATTGCTTTTCAATTGGCTTATCCGCAAATTATGGATGCCACGGGCTTATCCTGGCTCAACTTTGGACGATTGCGCCCCTTGCATACGTCTGGCGTGATTTTTGGCTTTGGCGGCAATGCGCTCATCGCGACTTCATTTTATACGGTTCAGCGCACATGCCGCACCAGGCTGGCAGGCGGTATGTGGCCTTGGTTCGTATTTTGGGGCTGGCAATTAGTGCTTGTTATTGCTGGCACAGGCTATCTCATGGGAATTACCCACGGGCAGGAATATGCCGAACCTGAATGGTATGTGGACATTTGGCTTACCATTGTTTGGGTGGCATATTTGGCCGTCTTTATGATGACTTTGGCTAAGCGTAAAGAAAAGCATATTTATGTGTCCAACTGGTTCTACCTTTCCTTTATCGTGACCATTGCCATGTTGCATATCGTCAACAATGTGGCTCTGCCTGTTGATTGGCTTGGTGCGAAAAGTTATTCACTAGCGGCGGGCGTACAAAACGCTATGACCCAGTGGTGGTATGGCCATAATGCGGTGGGTTTCTTTTTGACCACGGGCTTCCTTGGTATGATGTATTATTTCATCCCTAAACGCGCCGAGCGTCCGGTTTACTCTTACCGCTTGTCCATAGTCCACTTCTGGACGGTTATCTTCATTTATATCTGGGCTGGCCCCCATCATTTGCACTATACGGCTTTGCCGCAATGGACGCAGACTTTGGGCATGGTGTTTTCGGTCATGTTATGGATGCCAAGTTGGGGCGGCATGATTAACGGATTGATGACCCTATCGGGTGCTTGGGATAAACTCCGCACTGACCCGGTTCTTCGCTTGCTCGCCGTTTCTGTTGCCTTCTACGGCATGGCGACCTTTGAAGGGCCGCTTATGGCTATACGCTATATCAATGCCCTGTCTCATTACACGGACTGGACTATTGGTCACGTTCATGCGGGCGCGCTCGGCTGGAACGGTATGGTGACCTTTGGTGCGCTGTATTGTATGGTGCCTTGGCTGTGGAAGAAGAAAAATTTGTATTCGTTACAAATGGTTGAATGGCATTTCTGGCTCAGCACGATTGGGATTATTTTCTATATCACCGCCATGTGGGTCAGTGGTATTATGCAAGGCCTGATGTGGCGCGCCTATACCGACCTTGGTTTCTTGGAATATTCATTCATTGAAACTGTCAAAGCTATGCACCCCTATTATATTATCCGTGCCGTCGGCGGTACGATGTATCTGCTCGGCATGTTTGTCATGGCATACAATGTCTGGCAAACAATCAAAGGCAGGGGGGATGCGGTTTCACTTACCGACGAGGCACCAACGGCTCGTAAACCGGCGGTCGATGCAATCCCCGAATTGGCTTTAGGAGAATAGACATGAAAATATCAAAACTTCATGATTTTATGGAAACACGCTCCTTCGCTCTGATGGTTGGTATCCTCCTAACCGTTATGGTGGGCGGCATTGTTCAAATCGCACCACTATTTTACATCGACAGCACCATCGAAGAAGTCGAAGGTGTGCGTCCCTACTCGCCCCTAGAGCTTGCAGGGCAAGACATATATGTCCGCGAGGGGTGCTATTTGTGCCATTCGCAAATGATCCGCCCCCTGCGCGACGAGATAGAGCGTTACGGACATTATTCACTGGCTGCGGAAAGCATGTATGACCGTCCGTTCCAGTGGGGATCTAAACGTACCGGGCCTGACCTAGCACGGGTCGGCGGTAAATATACCGATGATTGGCATGTATTTCACCTAACCAACCCGCGTGCCGTCGTTCCAGATTCTGTGATGCCCCCCTATGCTTTCTTGAACGACAAAAAGCTGAACGCTAAGCTTATCGGCGCACACTTGGCTGCCAAGAAAGCCATTGGCGAACCTTATACCGACGAGATGGTGGCGCTCGCTGAGGCCGATATATACACGCAAGTAGATCCGGATAGCGACGATATAGATGCATTCTTGGCGCGTTACCCCAAAGCGCAAGTGCGCAATTTTGACGCTCAGCCTGAGATCACTGAAATGGACGCCCTGATTGCCTACCTACAGATCATCGGCACTATGGTGGATTTCGACGAATACCAGGCCAATATCAACGACAATGCGAGATAGGAGGAAGTTATGGATTATGAACAAATAGCTTTCATCGCCAAATATGGCGGCACGCTGTTTTTCTTTTTGTTCTTCATTACGGTACTTTTGTATGTGTTTGCACCAGGCGGGCGCAAGCGAGCGCAAGATGCAGCCAATGTTGTAATGACCAAAGAAGATCGACCTATAATTGATGACAATACTACCAAAAAGGATCTGTCATGAGTGACCATAAAAAAGTTGACGAACACACTGGCACAGAAACTACCCGCCATGAATGGGACGACATCCAAGAGTTGGATACCCCAATGCCGAGATGGTGGATTAACATCATGTATATGACGATTGTTTGGTCAATTGGTTATGTCATCCTGATGCCCGCTATTCCGCTACTTAATGGTTATACCAAAGGCGTGCTTGACTTTTCCGACAGAGACCGGGTCGCGGTCGCGGTCGAGCAAATGCATGCGGATAGATCAGCACGGTCGCAAGAGCTTTCAAATTCCTCTATCAACGAGATTATCGGGGACGACGGCCTGTACGAATTTGCCGTACAGCAAGGCAAAACCCTGTTTGGCGACAATTGCGAGACCTGCCACGGCGCAGGTGGTCAAGGTGTTGTCGGCTATCCAAACCTGAACGATCAAGTGTGGATTTGGGGCGGAAGCTTCGACGACATTAAATATTCTATCACTTACGGTATCCGCGCCGAACATGACGATACGCGTTTTGGTTCTATGGCGGCTTACGGACGCGACGAAATTTTGGAACCAGCACAAATCAATGATTTAGTGCAGCATGTCCTCAATATTTCCGGCCAACAAGCAGACGGCGTATCCGCAAAAAGGGGTGCGACTTTGTTTGCGGAAAACTGTTCATCATGCCACGGCGTAGAGGGCAAAGGCACGCGCGAAAACGGCGCCCCTAACCTAACCGATACGGACTGGCTTTACGGTGGTTCCGCCGAGGTCATTCACGAAACTATATTCAATGGCCGCAACGGCGTGATGCCCAATTGGAACGAACGCCTGTCCGCAGATCAAATTATGGCGCTCAGCGTTTATGTTCATAACGAACTGGGCGGCGGCGAATAAACTTTCATGTTATGAGCGCGGTGAAACGGTCATAGCTATAGATATTTTGGCCAAGCACATAGATTGGAACTATTCTCATGTCAGACGGCAAGCAAAAAACCAAACGCGGTGAAGCTGCCCCAGGGATTAAAAAGTCCCGCTGGGAAGCCAAGACCAAATCTACGCCCGTTAAACCGGACAGCTTGTATAAAAACCGCACCAAAATTTTCCCCAAGCGTGTCAAAGGCACATTCCGCCGCATCAAATGGATAGCGTTATTTGCCATGCTGGGCATTTATTATTTCATTCCGTTCCTACGCTGGGATCGCGGCCCTGATGCCCCGAGCCAAGCCGTACTTATCGACTTTGAAAATGCGCGCTTCTATTTTTTCTTCATCGAAATTTGGCCGCAAGAAGTTTATTATATTACCGGCTTGTTGATACTAGCCGCCATTGGCCTGTTTTTAGCGTCCGCATTGTTTGGGCGGCTCTGGTGCGGTTTTGCTTGCCCGCAAACCATTTGGACGGATTTGTTTATAGCGGTTGAGCGCTTCTTTGAGGGTGACCGCAATGCGCGCATCAAGCTGGAGAAATCCAAATGGACGCCCGCCAAAATCTACAAAAAAACCGCCAAGCATATTGTCTGGTTGCTGATTGCTTTCGCCACAGGCGGGGCGTGGATATTGTACTTCCATGATGCCTATGATGTGATGGCGCATTTCTTCACGGGCGGCTCGCCCATGACGGCCTATGTATTTGTCGCCATGTTGACCTTTACAACCTATGCGCTGGCCGGTTTTATGCGCGAGCAGATTTGTATCTATATGTGCCCATGGCCACGTATTCAGGCCGCCATGACCGACGAGGAAGCGCTCAACGTCACCTACCGCTTTGACCGGGGGGAGCCGCGCGGCCCGCACAAAAAGGGCGCAACATGGGAAGGGCGCGGCGACTGTATTGATTGCCGCCAATGCATAGCCGTCTGCCCAACCGGAATTGATATACGCGAAGGCCTACAGCTCGAATGTATTGGCTGCTCGCTTTGTATTGATGCTTGCGACGAAATAATGGTCAAAATTGGCCGCCCCACCGGATTGATTGCCTATGATACGGGTATCAATATCAAGCGCCGCCAAGACGGCAAGCCCAGCGCCTATCATTTAATTCGCGCCCGCACTATTGCCTATGCGCTCATAATATTGGCGGTTGGCGCTGTCATGCTTTACGGCCTTAGCCACCGTTCGGTTCTGGATTTGAATGTACTTCGGGTGCGCGCACCTAATTATGTGACCTTGGGTGATAACTACATTCAAAACGGCTACACAGTGAAGATATTGAACAAACAGGCCAAGCCACTCAAATTTAAAGTCGAAGCTGTTGATTTAATTGACGACCCGGCAGGTTTAACCATCACAGAAGCCCGCTTCAAGAAGCATGGTGACAAGATTATCTTGGAAGTCCCGGCTAATGAGACTATCAATTACAAGCTTTTCCTGGCCGTAAAAGACGTTAGCTCTCTTAGCGATCGGGAAGATTTTTACTTTAAAATCACGGATATGTCTGACAGCAATAACACACAACAAACACCAACCGTATTCGTTACGGGCAAGGATAAATAACATGCAAAATGAAGGAAAAACCCTTAAGGGCCACAGCGGTAAAAAATGGACGGGAAAACACGTCTTGGGCGCAGTCGTGGTTTTCTTTGGCGTAATTTTCGCGGCCAATATTGCCATGGTAACGGTGGGTATCAAAAGTTTCCCCGGCGAAGATACCAAGCAATCTTACCGCCAAGGCTTGGCGTACAACCAGACCATCACCGCGCGAAATGCCCAAGCCGCAACGGGCTGGAGCGCTGATATTAACATTCGCGACAAGAATAGTATCGTCCTCAAACTCACAGATAGAGGCGGTGTAATCATTCGCGGCTTGCGGGTAACAGGCTCCCTCAAACACTTGGCAGAAACCGACAAAGACGCCCCGTTAAAATTTGCACAAGCCGCCGACGGCACCTATATAGCCTCCATAGACAAAGTGCTACTAGGTAAGCAATGGGTGCTAGTTACCAGCGCAAAACAGGCGGACGGGACGATATTCAATACTCGTAATAAAATATGGTTGAAATAGTTTTAGACGATGAGTTCTGCCCCAGTGGTCAAACCACGGCGCAAGATTTGGCGCGCATGCAATCTGAAAAGGCTCGAAACCTCTCGGAAAGAGAAAAGGCTGCCGAAGCGCTTACCCCCTATGTACAAACCAAAGCCAGCGGTGAGCAGTCCATTGACTTGATGATTAGCGGCGCCCACTGCGCTGGTTGTATGGCCAAAATAGAGCGCGAAATCTCTGCCCTAGAGGGCATACTCCTCGCCCGTATGAACCTGTCCACTATGCGCCTAAATGTGCAGTGGCGCGGCGGGCCTGACAAAGCGGGCGCAATCGTTGCCCGTCTCGAAGACTTGGGCTATGGTGCCAAGCCGTTTAATATGGAATTGGATCCGCTCGTCCAAAGGGATCAAGCCACGAGCCTGTTAAAAGCCATGGCTGTCGCTGGCGCTGCCACCGCCCTGATTATGACCATGTCTGTCGGCATTTGGGACGGCAGTGAAATGAGCAAGGTCACCCGCCAGACCATGCACTGGATTTCTGCGGCTATCGCTATCCCGACCGTGGCCTATTCCGGCCAGCCATTTTTCCGCTCGGCTTGGGGGGCGCTGAAAAACAAAATGACCAATATGGATGTGCCAATATCCTTGGCCGTTCTCCTCGCCGTAGCTCTGTCCATATACGAGACAATCCACGGCAACCCCCATGCCTATTTTGACGCTGCGGTTATGTTGCTATTCCTCCTGCTCATCGGGCGGTTTCTCGATATGCGCTTGCGACAAAAAACCGGAGAATCTGCCCAGCGCCTGGCCGCCATGCAGGCCAGCACGGCCAGCCTGATTAAAGAAGACGGCTCGGTGATGTCCGTGCCTGCTTCCATGATTAAACCGGGTGATGCATTGCTGGTCGCAGCTGGGGAACGCATCCCCGTGGACGGCGAGATTATCAAAGGCAGTTCCGACATCGACACCTCTATTGCCACGGGCGAAACCCTGCCCCGCGCCGCAAATATTGGCGATAAATTATATTCCGGCATGATAAATTTGTCCGCCCCCCTAACCATCAAAGCCCTCGCCGTATCAGGGGATAGTTTCCTCTCGGAAATCTCCAGACTGGTAGAAGCTGGCGAACAGAAAAAAAGCAAGTTCGTCCGCATTGCCGATAAAGCTGCGCGGCTGTATGTGCCCGTTGTTCATACGCTCGCCGCCCTTACTTTCGTAGGCTGGATGCTCTATAGCGGCGACCTTCGTACCGCGTCGCTGAACGCTATTGCCGTGCTGATCATTACCTGTCCATGTGCCTTGGGGCTGGCCGTGCCTGCCGTGCAAGTCGTGGCGTCGGGGCGCTTGTTCAAGAAAGGTGTCTTGATAAAATCCGGTGATGCGCTGGAACGGCTCGCCAAAGTTGACACCATTGTGTTTGATAAAACCGGTACATTAACCCTCGGCAGTTTACAGCTCTCCAATTTAGGCGACATTTCCAAAGACGCGCTGGAAACCGCCGCCTTACTCTCCCGCGCATCGCGCCACCCTGTCGCTCGCGCCGTCGCCGCTGCCGCTGGCTCTGGCCCTGTCGCCGATAATATCAAAGAAGTAGCAGGCCAAGGGGTCGAAGCTAACATTAGTGGCAAGCTGGTGAAATTTGGCGCGGCCAGCTATGTGGGCGGCATTTCTGCTGAAACTGGGGGCCAAACAAATGCCCAAACCGAAAGCTGGATACGTATTGGGAGAGCCGCCCCCGTGTGCTTTAAATTCAAAGACACCCCGCGTATGGACGCCAAAACCACAATCACAGACCTGCGCAAGCACGGCTATAATGTAGAGCTTCTGACCGGTGATAAAAAATCCATAGCGCGTCAAACCGCGCAATTACTCGGCATTGATACATGGCAAGCCGAAGTTTCCCCAACCGACAAATTGGCGCGGCTGGACGAGTTAAAATCCCAAGGCCATTTGACCTTGATGATCGGCGACGGTATTAACGACGCCCCTGCCCTCGCTTCCGCCTATGCGTCGGCCTCCCCCGCAGGTGCCGCCGATGTATCACGCGCCGCCGCTGATGTTATTTTACAGGGGGATAAATTATCCGGGGTCATTACCGCCGTCAACACGGCTAAGGACGCCCAAAAACGCGTGGTGGAAAACCTAAGTCTCGCCGTTCTCTATAATATGATTGCCGTACCGATTGCGGTGCTTGGTTTTGTCAATCCCATGATCGCCGCCCTCGCCATGTCCGGTTCAAGTATGCTGGTCACCCTCAATGCACTTAGATTGAAATTCCACTAATATGACCTCCCTCATTTATCTCGTACCCCTCGCTATCGCCATTTGCATCGTCGGCCTACTCGCCTTCTTCTGGACGGTAAAATCCGGCCAATACGAAGACCCCCAAGGCGACGCCGCCCGCATGCTATATTCCGAAGACAAACCAATAGTGGACGAGGACGATTTGTAGGCTTCATCCGCACCCCACTCTTGCACTGCAAGGGCAGCTTTTATACGCCCTAAACCCTTGACATTTTCGTGCGTCCGTATCAATGCGGGACTAGAATTTACCTAAAGAATATAAAGAGATTATCATGCACGCTTACCGCACCCATACTTGTAATGAACTTCGCACCGAACAAGTCGGCGAAACTGTCCGTTTGTCCGGCTGGGTTCACAGAAAACGTGAACACGCCAATGCGCTGTTTATCGACTTGCGCGACCATTACGGGATTAGCCAGATTGTGGTTTATCCGACTGCGGAGTTTTACGAAGCGGCCAAGCGTTGCCCGTCCGAATCTGTTATCACGGTCACAGGCGAATTATTGGCACGGGACGACGAAGCGTTGAACAAAGAATTGCCGACCGGCATGGTAGAGCTACGTGCTGACCAAATGATTATCGAAAGCCCGGCGGCAAAATTACCGCTGCCAGTATTCGGCGAGCAGGACTATCCCGAAGACATCCGGCTAAAGCACCGTTATCTCGATTTGCGCCGCGAGACTTTGCACAAAAACATTATTATGCGCGGGCAGGTGATTAATTCCCTGCGCAGCCGTATGATTGACCAAGGCTTTACTGAATTTCAAACACCAATCCTGACCGCAAGCTCGCCCGAAGGCGCACGGGATTTCTTGGTGCCGTCGCGGCTGAACCCCGGCAAATTTTACGCCCTGCCCCAAGCGCCGCAGCAGTTTAAGCAGCTTTTAATGGTGGCGGGCTTTGACCGTTATTTCCAAATCGCCCCGTGTTTTAGGGACGAAGACGCACGCGCTGACCGCTCGCCGGGCGAGTTTTACCAGCTTGATATTGAAATGAGCTTTGTCACCCAAGAAGATGTGTTCAATGCCATCGAGCCTGTTATGGCGGGCGTATTTGAAGAGTTTGCGAGCCATACAGGTGAAGCGCGAGAGGTGCAAACCCCGTTCCCGCGCATTCCCTACAAAGAAAGCATGGAGAGATACGGTACTGACAAACCTGATCTGCGTATCCCGTTTGAGTTGACCGATGTGTCCGAATTCTTCACCGACGAGAGAAAAACTGGCTTTGGTATATTTGCCAAGATTACTGGAGGCGGCGGCAAGGTTATTGCCATCCCTGCGCCCGGTGCCAATGATAGCCAGTCCCGCAAGTTCTTTGACAATATGGACAAATGGGCCAAGAAAGAAATGCAAGCGCCTGGCCTTGGCTATGCGCGTCTCAAGCAAGCTGAAAACGGCGGCGTCGATTCTCAAGACCCGGTTTTGAAAAACTTTGAGCCTGCACACCTCAAGGCGCTATTGGATAAAATGGGTCTTAAGGCTGGTGACGGCGCGTTCTTCTCTGCGGGCAAGAAAGATGATGCTTATAAATTAGCGGGTGCAGCCTTGAAAAAACTCGCCGCAGATTTAGATATGATCGACGAAAACGTGTTTAAGTTTTGCTGGATTGTCGATTTCCCCATGTATGAATGGGATGAGGACAATAAAAAGGTCGAGTTCTCTCACAACCCATTCTCCATGCCCCAAGCCCCTGAAGGTATGAGTGCTATGGAGCTTCTCGAATCTGCAGATACGGTCGAAAAACAGCTGGATATTTTGGCCTATCAATACGACATTGTCTGCAACGGCATCGAGTTATCCTCTGGTGCTATCAGAAACCACAAACCCGAAACCATGTATAAAGCTTTCGAACTTGCAGGCTACGGCCCCGAAGTGGTGGACGACAAATTTGCTGGCATGATAAATGCCTTTAAATACGGCGCCCCGCCCCACGGCGGCATTGCGCCGGGTGTTGACCGTATTGTCATGTTGCTTGCCGGTGTCGACACAATCCGCGATGTGATTTTGTTCCCCATGAACGGCCAAGCCCAAGACTTAATGATGAACGCCCCCGCAGAAGTCGACGCAAAAGCCCTGCGCGAATTACATCTGCGTTTGGATTTACCAAAAGAGTAATAAACCAATAATGACCGCCACCATAAGATGTAAAACCATCCTAACAACCCGCTTTTATCCTTTAGGGCACCCCTGTGTATACAGGGGTCTATCGCAGGGTTATATGTGTAAAAAAATGTCCGGCAATGGATACCTGCATGCGCAGGTATGAACGGCTTTGAGAGTTGTAAGTGGACGCTAGAGAATTAGCGATTTGCTTTGGCCTGAACGGCCTCCAACTGGCGACGGGATTTTTCCAGCTTGGCACGGGTGGGGCTATTCATGGGGAGATCCCCCAAAGCGCCGTTAATACCGCGCATAATCTCGTCTAGCTCGCTTGAGCGAATTGAAAGCATTGTGCCGCGCCTTGATATACGCGTCGCAATCATCGGGCGCATGAGTGTCGGCGGCGCTTGTGGTGTAACCCTGTCACTGAGCGCTATCGGCCTGTCGGTGAGTGCTATCGGGTCAAGTTGAAGTTCTGCCTCTAATGTCAAAATTTCTGGAGAACAAACCTTCAAACTAAAGCCCTCGGGCAATTGTGTCTCTTTAGAACCGCAAGCACTGTCCAATTGGCTTTGGGTCAAACCAGATAATTCAACCATTTCCGCACCGCTAAAATTGGCACCTACGAAATTGGCATCTTTCACCTCGGCGTCACCGAATTTAGTGCCTATGAATTTTGCGCCAGAAAAATCAGAGCCTGTAAAATCACCACGATCAAGCTTGGCCTTGGTAAAATTAGCATTCACAAATATCGCGCCCATAGCGTCCGTGCTTTTTAAACGGGCCTTGGTGAAATCGCTGCCCGTGAAATTACCGCCAGTGAGGTCGGCTTTGTGCAAATCGGCAAGAATAAAATTGGACGAAATCAATTTAACATCCGACAATGTAGAGCCGCGTAATACGGCCCTATTCATATTGACCTTGTCGCCTATCACACCCATCAAATAGGCTTTGTAAAACGAAGCATGGTCAAGATTGGCTTTACTAAAATTCGCGCCAGCCAGATTGGAATGGGAGAAATTACTACCAGCAAAATTCGCCCCCTTTAGAGACATTCCGGGCATAACGCGGCGCGATAAATCACATTCTGCGCACGCCCCAGAGAGATGCACGCTGGTGCTGACAGGTGTCTGCGCCAATGCAGAACTAGACCATAAAAACCCTGTAGCAGAGAGGCAAAGTGCCGTCCGCTTGATAAGCAATTGTATTTTCATGACCGCTCTATAGCGCAAGTTCAGCCAACGTGCGAGCGGTTTTGCATTAAAATACAGTTACATTTGGCCTTAGTTAAGCAACTAACAAAATGCACTATTTCATCCTCACCCCGCTTGCGGGGGAGGTGCCCCTTCTTAGGGGCGGAGGGGGAAGCAATTTTCCATAAGCGCCGGGCGTGAGTAGATAAGCTGTCAGGGTAATTACCTCAGGGAATTATTGCACCGATAGTTATTTCCCCCTCCGCCTGCAAGAGCAGGCACCTCCCCCGCAAGCGGGGTGAGGATGGTATACACCATTTGCCAAAGATAATTGCCCATTTTGGAGTACCAAGAGGCCCTAGGAACAGCCCGTAGTCGAGCCGCAGGTTTCGCATTTCAGGCAAGTACCATTGCGCACCAAAGTAAAATGCGCACAGGTTGGACACGCATCGCCCGTATAGCCCTTAAAACGGGCCTCTTGCGCCGTTACAGTGCTTTCTGTGATGCTGGCTGTCGTCGCAGTCGCTGGCTGCGGTGTTGAGGCACCGCTAGTAATTTCTGCCTGGCCTTGCATTTCGGCTTCGGCTTCTTGGGCTTCCGCCCCCCCGTCCGCTGTTTCTTTTTCGGTAGCCGAGCGGTGGAAATGCACAATATTGTCCGCATCACCGCCGCGCAGGAAACCTTTGGAATACGGCACGGCAGGCGCTTCATCCAATTTTGCCAGCCCCTTCCCTTGGCCGCGCTCATTATCGCCGCTGCCAACGGCATCGGGCGTAATAGAATTGGGATCAACATGGGCAAGGTCGTCCCAGCCAAGATAGGAAATACCCAGTTCGCGGAAGATATAATCCAAAATAGAATTGGCAAATTTAATCGTCTCATTACCCTTTACCGGGCCGGACGGCTCGAAGCGAGTGAAGATAAAGGCATCGACAAATTCCTCCAAAGGCACACCGTATTGCAGGCCAATAGATATGGCGATGGCAAAATTGTTCATGACAGAACGAAACGCCGCGCCCTCTTTGTGCATATCGATGAAAATCTCGCCGAGGGAGCCGTCTTCAAACTCGCCCGTATGGAGATAAACTTTGTGACCACCGACAGAGGCTTTTTGGATATAACCCGTGCGGCGATCCGGCAGACGATGGCGCTCTGCTGGTTTTTCGACAATACGCTCGACGATTTTTTCGACAATTTTTTCTGCCCCGACCGAAGCTTGTGCGGCGGCGGACTGCTCTTTGGTTTCGTCCAACGCATCCATGGCAGCTTCGTCGAACAAGGCGGAATTGAGCGGTTGTGATAATTTCGAGCCGTCGCGGTAAAGGGCAATGGCTTTTAAGCCGAGATTCCAAGCGGAATTATAAACCTCTGAACATTCATCAATAGTTGCCGTACTGGGCATATTGACGGTTTTAGAGATAGCGCCCGAAATAAATGGCTGTGCGGCCGCCATCATTAAAATATGGGCATCCACACTTAATGAGCGCGTGCCAATACGACCACACGGCATAGCACAATCAAAGACGGGTAAGTCGGTGGCTTTTAAATGCGGCGCACCCTCTAGGGTCATCGCCCCAGAGCAAAATACATTGGCCGCTTCAATGTCCTCTTGGCTAAACCCAAGCACAGGCAGGAGGTCATTACCGCTAGCTTCTAATTGGTCGTCCGTTAATCCTAGCGCATCTTTGCAAAACGCTTCGCCGAGCGTCCATTTATTAAACACATAACGAACATCGAAAGCATCTTTGACCGCACCCTCAACAATGGCAAGGCGTTCTTCGTCAAAGCCGCACGATTTTAGATCGTCCAGAGAAATAGCGGTCGCACCCGCCAGCGACCCCGTACCCAGCGCATAGTTTTCAATATCGGCGATTTGGCGTTTGGTATAGCCGAGCGCCGCCAGTGCGCGGGGCACAGAGCGGTTGATAATTTTGAAATGCCCACCGCCTGCTAGTTTTTTAAACTTGACCAGTGCGAAGTCCGGCTCGATGCCCGTGGTGTCGCAATCCATAATCAAGCCAATAGTGCCCGTCGGCGCGATAACAGAAACCTGCGCATTGCGGTAGCCGTGTTTTTTACCGTCCGCTTCGGCGCGTATCCAGCGCTTCACAGCGGCTTCGGGCAAGCCGTCATAGGGACAAGCTTTGCGGTTAAGCGGCGGCGGGGATACGCGCAAACCATCAAAATCCGTCCGGCCTTCTGCGGCGCGGCGGTGGTTTTTAATCACACGGAGCATGGGTTTACTGTTCTTCTCGTACTCTGAAAACGCGCCCAGATTTTTGGCCATTTTCGCTGATGTACCGTAAGCGACAGCGCTAAGAAGTGCAGCAATAGCCCCCGCAGTCGCGCGCCCCTCTTCGCTATCATAGGCAAGCCCGCTGGCCATAAGCAGCCCGCCAATATTGGCATAGCCAAGACCGAGCGTGCGGTACATATAGGACTTGCGGGCGATTTCCTTGGACGGGAATTGCGCCATCAGCACGGATATTTCCAGTGTGATTGTCCACAGACGACAAGCATGTTCAAAGGCAGGCACATCAAATGTCACGCCTTTACCCTTAAATTTAATCAAATTGATAGAGGCTAAATTACAGGCGGTATCGTCCAAAAACATATATTCTGAACACGGGTTGGAACCACGGATTTCGCCCGAGCTTGGGCATGTGTGCCAGTCATTGATCGTATCATGATATTGAATGCCCGGATCGGCGCTCGACCAAGAAGCCAGCCCGATTTGGTGCCATAAATCCCGCGCCCGCACGGATTTGGCTACGGCTCCGTCAGTGCGGCGGATGAGATCCCATGTTTCGTCGGCCTTGACGGCGCGAAGGAAATCATCGCTAACCCGCACGGAATTATTGGCATTTTGCCCAGCAACTGTGCGGTAGGCTTCGCTATCCCAATCCGCGTCCAACACGGGGACTTCTATGGTGTCGATACCTTGACGCGCTAGGTTCAGCACACGTTCAATGGCACCGTCCGGCACCCCTGCCCGCTTGGCAGCACGGATTTCACGCTTCAGCGCCATATTGACTTTGGGGCTAAAGCAATCTTCATCAGAACCCGAGCAATTAATACAAGCGTTAAGGATGGCATTCAGATGTTTCTCAAGTGCTTTCGAGCCAGCTACAAGCGCCGCAACTTTCATTTCTTCGCGGGTTTTCCAACCGATAAATTCTTCTACGTCCGGATGGTCAATATCGACAATAACCATTTTGGCGGCGCGGCGGGTGGTGCCACCGGATTTAATCGCACCCGCAGATGTATCGCCGACCTTTAGAAAACTGAGCAAACCAGACGACGAACCTCCGCCCGACAGCCCCTCGCCTCCGCCTCTGATAGACGAGAAATTAGACCCCGTACCAGAGCCGTATTTAAACAAGCGGGCTTCGCGCGCCCACAAATCCATAATCCCGCCCTCAGCCACCAATTCGTCACCGACGGATTGGATGAAGCAGGCATGGGGCTGGGGGTGTTCATAGGCATTGGCGGATTTTTTGAGCTTGCCCGTGCGGAAATCTACATAATGATGGCCTTGGCTTTTCCCCGTCAGACCATAAGCCCAATGCAAGCCAGTGTTGAACCATTGCGGGGAATTGGGTGCCGCAATTTGGCTAACCAACATAAAACGCATCTCGTCAAAATAGGCACGGGCGTCAGCATCCGTGTCGAAATAACCACCCTTCCAGCCCCAATATGTCCAGCAGCCCGCCATGCGGTCAAACACCGCCCGC
>JALSHE010000003.1 GCA_026982415.1 Robiginitomaculum sp. | reverse complement strand
GCTGCTTACTGAATTGCGAATAATAGTTAGAAGCATTCAAGCGGGCTTCTTCCTCATTTAAGGCAACAAATATCTTGCCTTTCAAATCAACACAATTCCCGTCATCATCATAAAGTGGCCCATACCAAGCCGGAACCCTGTGCCCCCACCAAAGCTGCCGCGAGATACACCAAGGTTGGATGTCGCCCATCCATTGGTCCCATGTTTTCTTCCAATTTGGCGGGATGAAGCGGGTTTTTCCTTTTCCAGATGCAGCAGAACTATCCTCACCTTTACCCCCGCTCATCCCCGGCTTGACCGGGGATCCAGCGGATGATGTGAGCGCCTCTGGCGCTCCCTTTATTGTTTGGACTGGTTCCCCACTTTCGTGGGGATGAGCGGAGGGGGAAAGATGGGGATGAGCGGAATTAGAGGGAGGTTTATTGGTTTCCTCATTATTTGAGGAAAGTGTTTTGGTTTCCGCATTATTTGAGGGTGGTGTTTTGTTGTCGCCCGCATGCCCCGCATTCATGGCGGCAACTGCATCTTTCGACAGTGTTTCCGCGTCCACATACCATTGATCCGTCAGCATGGGTTCTATGACCACGCCGGATCTATCGCCTATGGGGACGGCAGCTTTGTGGTCTTCTATTTTCTCTAATAGTCCGAGTGCGTCTATATCTGCGACCACAGCTTTACGGGCTTCGAACCTATCCATGCCAACATATTTCGCGGGCATGATTTCGCTTTCTTTCATGCGGGCTTTTTCGTCCATGATGACGTGCATGGGCAGGTCGTGGCGCTTGGCGACTTCGTAATCGTTGAAATCGTGGGCGCCTGTTATTTTTACGGCGCCGGAGCCTTTGTCCGGGTCGGGGTAGCGGTCGGTGATGATGGGGATATATCTGTCGGCTAGGGGGAGCAGAACTTTCTTACCGACTATGGGCGCATAGCGTTCATCGGACGGGTGTACGGCTACGGCACCGTCGCCGAGCATGGTTTCGGGCCTTGTGGTGGCAATGGAAATATAGTCGCGGGTCTCGCGCAGAATGACTTTGCCGTCTTCGTCTTTCTCGACATATTCGTAGGTTTCGCCGTCTTCTAGTGGATATTTGAAATGCCAGAAAAACCCGTCCCTCTCTTCGTTCTCAACCTCGATATTAGAGATAGCTGTCTGGAAATGTGGGTCCCAATTGACCAAGCGTTTATCGCGGTAAATTAGACCCTCATTATACATTTGCACGAAAACTTTGCGCACGGCGTCCGACAGACCTTCGTCCATGGTGAAACGTGTACGCGACCAATCACAGCTCGCGCCGAGCCTACGGGTTTGTTTCTCAATCGTGCCGCCGGATTTTTCTTTCCACTCCCAGACTTTCTTGATGAAAGCTTCGCGGCCAATATCTGTGCGCTTGGGTTCGCCCGCCGCCGCCATTTGCCGCTCGACCACCATTTGCGTGGCAATGCCGGCATGATCCATGCCCGGTTGCCAGAGAACCGCCTTGCCGAGCATTCTATTATAACGAATGAGAATATCCTGAAGCGTATTGTTAAGCGCATGTCCCATATGCAGATTGCCCGTGACATTGGGCGGCGGGATGACGATAGAATAATTGTCGTCCTTGGTATCCGTAGGCTTAGCGTCGCGGGGTTTAAACGCGCCGTCATCTTCCCACTTTTTATAGATACGTGCTTCGGCTTCTTTAGGATTAAAGCTTTTGTCCAACATGTCGTTTCTCACATAAATAAACCGC
The DNA here is from genome assembly GCA_026982415.1 of Robiginitomaculum sp. Lineage (GTDB taxonomy): Bacteria > Pseudomonadota > Alphaproteobacteria > Caulobacterales > Maricaulaceae > Robiginitomaculum_A. The sequence goes on along the minus strand of JALSHE010000003.1, from coordinate 5,401 downwards.
CCTCGACAAGAGAGCGGTTTGTTCGTTTAACGCGCCAGCGCGCACAATTCCAGATATTTATTTACCAGATTATTTGCTAGAAGAAATCCGCTTGATCTCTTTGGTCACGGCGCGCTGCACCATGGCTTTCAAATTTTTATCCAGCCATTCTTGCAACATGGGCTTAAGCGCTTCTTTGACCAGCTCGCCAATGGGCGGGCCATTTTCTTCGATTTGTGCCTGTTCCTGTACGGCAGAGGTCAAGGAAGCGAAAGCATTGCCCACTTCTTCTTGTGTGTCCGAATCGCTCAGCGCGTCGTCTTTCAAAGGTGTAGCCATGGTTTCGTCCTCTTTTGTGCTGGTTTGTGGGGAAGGGTTTTCTTGGGGGCTATAAATTTCAGGTTGAGTCGATTTTTCTTGGCTTAGCTCTTCTTGGGTAAGTTCTTCTTGAGCAGGGTCTTCCAACAATTGTTGCAGGTCTTGCAGGTCAGAAATCTCGTTATCTTTTGTCTCGGTATCATCGTTCATCCGGTTTGCGGCAATCGCAGTTGCACTAGCGGTCAAACTCGTCTCAAGCGCTAATTTTGAAGCAAAATCTGGCGTATGCAACTCAATAACATCATCAGCGTTGGGCTGGTTATCGGCCTCTGCTCTAGTCACCGTTTCGCCAGCTTCGGCAATTTCGCGGGCTATTTGCGCTAATTCACTATCGAGGGCTTCTGGCTCTGTAGGTTCTTCTGGCGCGTCAGCCTCTGGTTCTATTTCTATACTATCAATAGCTGTAGCAGAATCGATTTCCGTAGTGGCTTCCTCTACGCTCGTATCTGCGCCTAAATCAAATATATCGTCTATGTCCAGCTCTAATGCAATCTCATTGTCAAAATGACTTGGCTCAACAAGTGTTTCGCCTAAAACAGCAGGGACCTCTTTAATATCCGCTTCGGCTTGTATATCATTTGGATCCGGGATGAGTAAATCATCTTCAGTGAAGTTTCCAAGGGTATCCAATGATATTTCGGCGCCTACTGCAGAGTCTACAGCCTCCGTGATCGGTTCATCCATTAGATCTTCCAGCAAGGATTTAACCAAATCCATATCTTCATCGGCATCGGCATTAATATTGGCATCGGAACCAGCCTGACCAGAATCGGACTCAGGTTTAAACACTTCTCCTTTAACATGCCAATCGGAGGCACTCTCGCTTTCGGCATCCTCCAAAACATCTTCAAGCAGACCGTCTAAAGGATCAAACTCGGCTGGAGATGCTTCAGAATTACGTTCTGGCGCAGCGACCTTTGTCGTGACATAATCCGAAGCATCGGCATCCATTACCAAATCCAATGTCTCGTCGAAATCGACAGCGGATGGTTGCTCAACTTCCGCATTGCCAGCCAGGCTGGCCGTAACCAAATCGGCTAATGGGTCTTCAGCGGAATCATTTTGTGGGTTGGACAAAGTGACAAACTCTTGAGTTTGTTCAATTGGTGTTGTGGACAGAACATCCTCAAGCTGAACCAATTCCATAACACCTTCGTCGCCATCAATATCGGTGACAAGGTCGTCAAGTTCCAAAATTTCATCCGCCGGGGTTTCATTGTTGCCTGTTTTTGCAGTGTCCTCGATAGTTTCCCCAACAGTATCTTGCAAACCAGTCGCTACCAAATCGGCGATTTCAATATCCGCAGGTTCGCACTCATCTATATCAACAACTTCAGCCCCAGTTGCCGCATCTAGTGTCGCCGCATCAGGCGCCACTTCATCTGCGAGGTCTGCTTCCGCGCGTATATCTATGCCATCAGCCGCCTGGGCATTATCAATCGCCTGTTTTTTTGACAAATCTTCAGCAATGACTTTTCGAATGGAAGACAGGATGTCCTCCATGCTGGGTTCGGTCATTTCATTTGCCAGAATAGAGTTGTCCGACATATCAGTCCCCGCTTTACCTCATCTTCCCACACAATTTGATCATCCTAACTGCGTGTTGTTGTAATGCTGACCATAGAAGAACCCCTGTGGATTGTCCAGCCAGCACTTCTTTCAATTCATGCGCGAATCACTAGAATATACTAATAACTCATTCATAATTATTAACAGCAGGTTTACAATAAAATATCGAGAAAATATCAGACAGGTTATTCTGTTTTGGGTTTTTGTTTTGTGATGATCAAAATTGGTTCAGGATCAATGAAGTCAGGGGCCGCGATTTTGGTGCCTGGGTCAAATGGATCGTCAATAGTGATAGCGTCAAGGGCACTTTTGGGAATACCAGGTATTTGCTCAATCAGCTTACCTGTAGCATCGTACACTGGTTTTGGAACCACTGCCTTGGCCAGATCAGAGACATCTTGGCCGACTTTCTCAGCACTGGCAGGATCTGGCAAGAGCGCATTCGCCAAGTCTATTAAATCCTTGCCGACTTTACCGCCAACAAATTCAAGAGTTTCTGTAGTTTTTTCCGGGATATTGTCCAAGGCGGTCTCTACTGCATCTGGCACATATTTCCCGAAAGAATTAACAATAACTGCATTGAAATTATCACGGGGATCATAATTATCGACAGGCAATTGCAGAGAATAAGCATCAAAGCCACCAATCGTTACCAACATTTGATAAGTGGCAACATTAAAATTCCGCTCCGCTTGTATCACGGATAATTTGGCGTTCAACAGTTCCTGCTCCGCATCCAACACGTCTAAAGTATTACGCGTACCGACTTGCTGTTCCAGCTCAACACCTTCGAAAGCAATTTCGGCAGCTGCAACTTGCTTTTTACTGGCGATAAGTGAACGCTCGGAAGCCACCACCTGCGCCCACAGATTGGCCACAGTCTGGTCAACGGCTTGCTCGGTTTCGCGGGTTTCGAATTTCGAGCGAATTTTTGCTTGCTTGGCGGCGCGGACGCGGGATTGGTTCAGGCCACCCGAATAGATAGGAATACGCAATTGTGCCGTAATACTGGCGGATTCCGCGCGCGGTACATTTGCACTGCTTTCGCGCGAACTCTGCAGGGTGCCGTTTAGAGATAAAGTCGGGCGTCCGGTGGATTTAGCCACCGCAATCGCCGACTGAGCCGCATTTTCATTGTAGCGCGCTGCGATCAATTGCGGGTTATTAGCGCGACCTCGACTTAAAGCTTCGCTTAAGGTGGGGGGTAAAATGTATTGCGGCGGCGCGGTCAGGTTCGCTGGGGCATGGCCAACAAAACGTATATAAGCTGCGCGGCTCACGGCCAAGCTCGCATCAGCATTTGCCAATCCAATTTCGGATGCGGCCAAACGAGCATCAGCCTGGGCAATATCGGTACGGGTACCCTCCCCGACATCAAATCTGTCTTGAGCCGCAAATCTTTGCCGGGTCAAAACCCGCACATTATTGCGGCGGATGATGGCAGCTTCTTCGTCGCGCAATACATCCAAATAGGCCGTCGCCGCAGAGAGCAACAGGTTCTGCTCGGCATTCCTAAGACCTTGCCGTGCCGATAAAATCCCGGCTTTAGCCTGTGCCTTCAGTCCCTTAACCCGCCCACCTTGATACAAGGGTTGGACTATAGATAATGAAGCTGTTTTCGGGCCCAGTGTGGCGTTGGTAGAGTTCACGCCACCAAATTGAAGGAAGTCAGTTTTGTTCTTGCTACGCCCTATACTGGCATTTGCATTAATCGTGAACCGACCCGCCGCTTGTGCTTGCACATAATTCTCGTCGACTTCGCGTACACGCGCCCGTTCGGCCATCAAGCGCGGGTTGTTCTGATAAGCGGAGACCAGAGCCTGCTGAAAATCCTCGGCCATAGTAGGCACAGCCACAGATAGCCCTGCCAAACCGACTAGTCCAATACCGATAACCCGCACGGTGCCTGCTAGAAAAATTTGTTTCACAGCCAAATTCCTACAAAGCGAATACATGTTTATGTTCAAACCCTGGCAAATCGGGGATATTGGCATCAAATACCGTGCGCTCACCGATTTTGTCATTGGTTTTTTTATAGACTTTGACCCGCGACACAGGCCCGTCATTGACGGCAACAATGAGCCGTCCATTATTGGCCAATTGGTCTTGCCATGTATGGGGAACACTGGCGACAGTGCCGCCGACAAAAATCACATCAAATGGCCCGTGTTCCGGCGCACCCGCCCGAAAATCACCCCGCACAACGGCTGCATTATTTGTGCCGCATCGGTCCAATAATTCCGTGGCGCGTGTCACGACTTCCCCTGTTTGCTCTAGAGCAACAACAGTCTCGGCCAACTGGGACAGCACCGCCACCGAATAGCCGCGTCCACAGCCAATGTTGAGTACAACATCTGTGCCGCCTATATCAGCCGCATCCAACATTTTAGCAAAATCTCGTGGCCGTAGCATAAACCGACCATCGCCCAAATCAATATGGACATCGCTATAGGCAAGGGCGATTTTTGACTTGGGCACAAAACATTCGCGCGGTACGGCCTTAAATGCGGCCTGTATACCATGATCTGTCACATCATTGGTTCGGATCTGACAATCCAGCATAGTCTCGCGCGCGGCATCAAAATCAAACATAGTGCGTCCTTAAGTACCTCTTTAACAATTGTCCTAGAATTACAATTACCCTCATATAGAGACGCCCCTCCAACAAAGCAATCCCGCAAAACTGTAGGGGCACCATAAATAAACGCACAATTTGTCGCAGGGATGTTTTGATATGGCACTAAAATGTACAGCAGTCCTGGTTGATTGGAAAGCTTGACAGCCATTTAATTCAGATGAAACACTTTATGTTTTAGTAAACGACACAGGATTTCAGTGAACGTCACAGGGCATTATCCCGCGTTCAGGGAACCCAGTTTTTTATCAAGAATGTGCGAGCTACGCTCGCTCATTTATGCGCTGGATACCCAAGTCGTAGCTGAGTATGAGCGGCTTAAGAAGAGATACATCGAACTCTCACCGACAATAATTATCCTTAACCGCGCTATTGGCTTCGATAAACGCCAAAATATCCGCCTTCAACGTCGAATCATCATCGAAATATTTCGACAGGACTTTCGCCATATCTGTGTGGTTGAGACCGGGGTAGAGCTTGAACTCGGCACTGCCGCCGCGCGCTTCTACTTTCTTGGCCAGTTCGCGGCTATGTAAATCGCTGACCGTGGTGTCCTTGTCGCCTATGGGCAAGAACATGGGCGGGGTTGGGCCTAGCTTTCTTTGTACGGGGGCATCGTCGCCCATATGTTTGTTCGGGAAGATGGTGATATAAGGTTCATCCGTAAGCGGGAAAGCACCGTAAGGACCGGCCATGCCGACCATGCCTGCGATGGTTTTGCACACATCCCTGCCTTGGGCTTTGAGATAAGTTGGGTCAACCGCCACCATCATAGCATTGTATGCGCCCGCAGAATGGCTAATGACAATGACCGGGCGGTCAAACCGTTTGGCGGTAAAG
>JALSHE010000002.1 GCA_026982415.1 Robiginitomaculum sp. | reverse complement strand
CCAACGCGGCCTCAGCGAAGAAGACGCGGTCGCCCTCTTGGTCAATGGTTTTTGCCGTGATGTCCTACAAAAACTGCCCATGGAGTTCGCTGTAGAAGCGCAGAAATTGGTGGCGATAAGCCTTGAGGGGAGTGTCGGATGATTTATTTTAACAAAGGAAAAAACAATGACTAAAACCAAAAAACCAACCCGTAAACACGTAGCCAGCGGGTCTGAATGGGAAGAGAAATTTGCTTATTCCCGCGCTGTCGCCCAGGGCGATTGGTGCTTTGTATCGGGCACGACCGGCACCAATTACGAGCTGGGCGTCATGCCCGAAGAAGCTGCGCAACAAGCCCGCAATGCTATCACCACAATCGATGCGGCCCTGCGCGCGGCAGGTTTTGAAATGGGTCATGTGGTACGGGTGCAATACACCGTCACTAACCGTAAATATATCGAACAAATCCAGCCAGAATTACAACGGGCTTTCGGCGCAATAAAACCCGCCGCCACCATGGTGATTGCAGACTTGATCGAAAAAGACATGAAAGTCGAAATCGAAGTTACGGCTTACAAAGGCTAATTGGTGACACAGAAAATAAACATCGACGAAAAGTTCTCTTTGTTCGCAGAGCACTTCCGCCCGAAGATTGTAGCGGAGCTGAACGGGCAGGAATTTAAGCTGGCTAAAATCAAGGGCGAATACCCTTGGCACAGCCACAAAGATGCGGACGAGATGTTCTTTATCTGGAAAGGCAATATCATTTTGGAGTTTCGCACCCACAATGTGGAGCTCGGCGAAGGCGAAGCACTCGTCATTCCCAAGGGCGTAGAGCACCGCCCCATAGCCAAAGAGGAAGCCCAAATATTCTTGATCGAACCCAAAAACCTAAAGAACAACGGCGACACAGATGTAGACCAAAAATACGACGCCCCTAATGATGTTTGGATATAAATGATGAAGAACAAAAAATTATATCCCCTCACACCCCGCTCCTGCCCGCGTAGGCGGGTATCCATCTTGATATCTAACTGGGCTCCCGTCTACGCGGGAGTGAGCGGTGTTATAAGAGGAGTGCTCAATGTCTGATAAATTAGATTTATCCACACTCGCTTCAAGACCATCATGGCATGTTGTAAAAATATTTCGGTGGCTTGCCATATTGACGACTGTCCTAACATTACTGGGCTTCATCATGTCTGGTATTTTGTATTTGCAAGTCATGGCATTGAATTCTGCACAAGAAAACACGGATACAGAAAACGCAGTCTCTCTTGATATTGCTGATTTCCTTATTGAAGCTGCATGGTCAGGGCTGGGGTTACTATTTTATGCCGTCGTTTTTTGGATGTTAGCTTTGGTGGCCGACAAACTTGACCAACTAGTATGGCTGAAAGCATCAGAACAAGACAGACTTTATATTCATAACCAAAGACAGAAGAAAAAAAATGCAAAAACCAAATAACCCCAAAAACCCGCTCATACCTGCGCATGCAGGTATCCATCTTTGAGCCCTGCGATAGACCCCTGCATGCGCAGGGGTGAGCGGAATTAAAAAAATTGAATAGAATAAATACAAAGAGAAACAAAAATGATAAAAATTAAAAACCTAACGGCCACCGTAAATGATGGCCAACAAACCATCCTTAACGGGCTATCGCTCGAAGTCCCCGCAGGGGAAGTGCATGCTATTATGGGGCCTAATGGGGCTGGGAAATCTACCTTGTCCTATGTGCTGACCGGTAAGGACGGCTATGATGTTACGGACGGCTCCGTTGATTATCTGGGCCAGGATTTGCTGGCTATGGAGCCAGAGGAACGCGCGTCGGCGGGCTTGTTTTTGTCCTTCCAGTATCCGCTGGAAATTCCGGGCGTGCCGACCATGCATTTCTTGCGCACGGCGCTCAATGCCCAAAGAAAATCACGCGGCGAAGACATAATGGCGGCGCCCGAGTTTCTTAAAAAAGCCCGCGCCATTGCTGCTGACCTCAAGATCAAACCGGACATGCTCAAGCGTCCCTTGAATGTTGGTTTTTCGGGCGGGGAGAAAAAGCGCATGGAAATTTTCCAAATGATGATGCTGGAGCCAAAATTTATCATTATGGACGAAACGGATAGCGGCCTTGATGTAGATGCACTGCGCATTGTGGCGGACGGGGTCAACGCCTTGCGCGCACCAGACCGCGGCATGCTCATCATCACCCATTATCAGCGCTTGCTTGATTATATCGTCCCCGACCGTGTGCATGTTTTATCGGACGGGAAAATCGTCGCCAGCGGAGACGCCGACTTTGCGAAACTGTTAGAGAAAGAAGGCTATGACAAATATGCCGCATAATGCCCTCATAGAACAACTTCCCCACCGCCGTATGGAAGCGTGGAAGTGGACGGATGTGCGCGGGGCGGCCGTGTCGGAACCACAAGGGCTGAGCGCTGCTTGTAATCCTACTATCGCAGCCCCGAGCGGCATTGATATATCCACAGAAGGGGTTGCGCCGTCTGAAAGCGTGATGGGGAAGTTGGCCGTGACATTCGCCCATAACGCGACGGTCATCACTGTTCCCGCCGGGTTCAAGTCCGATGCTCCTGTCTTACTGTCTGATATGAAATCCGGCCATGCTCGTCTTATTTTCAAAATCGGTAAGGGCGCAGAAATTAGCGTTACGGAAACCCACGAAAGCGGTGCGGCGAGCTTCGTCAATATTGATATGCGCTTTGACCTTGCCCAAGGTGCAAAACTTAGCCGTACAATATTCCACAATGACTGCGCGGATATGACCCGCATTTCTACGGCGCAAATTAATGCTTGGGCGGACGCGGAAATTACGCAGCACACACTAAGTTTTGGCGGTGGCCTCACGCGGTTCGAGACCCGGATTGCGTCGCTCGGTGAGAATTTAAAAGCGGAAATCCACGGCGCTTATTTGCTCAATGATAAACGCCATTGCGATATGACTTCCTACATAGATTTAGGTGCCCAGAGCGCCCATATCCGCCAGAGCGTCAAAGGCGTTGTGGCGGGCAAAGCCCGAGGTGTGTTCCAAGGCAAATTTCATGTGCGCTCGCCTGCGCAGTTCACGGATGCGGAAATGCGCCATGATGCGATGATGCTGTCGGACACCTGCCAAATTCGCGCCAAGCCGGAGCTTGAGATTTATGCGGACGATGTGGCCTGTGCCCACGGTAATACGGTTGGGGCGCTCGACGAAAGTGCGTTGTTTTATATGCGGCAACGAGGGATTCCTCTACGGCAAGCTCGTGCGCTTTTAACGGAGGCATTTGTAGCGGAAGCCTTTGATGGTATGGCGGATAACTCTGATTTTATGTCCCGTATCACTGATTGGCTAGAACAGAACTCATGAGTTTAGATGTTGAAAAAATCCGCTCAGAATTCCCAATCTTGAAGCGCCAAATTAACGGTCATAACCTGGCCTATCTGGATAATGCGGCCAGTGCGCAAAAACCCGAAGCGGTGATACAGGCCATGCAAGGCCAGATGGAGCATAGCTACGCCAATGTGCACCGGGGTCTGCACACCATGGCCAATGAAACCACCGAAGCTTTTGAAGGCGCACGGGGCAAGGTCGCAGCGTTTTTGGGTGCGGCTGAAGCAAACGAAATCATCTTTACCAAAGGCGCCACCGAAGCCCTGAACCTGGTGGCTTATGGTTTGATGGACGAGATTAAACCCGGCGACGAAATAATCATCACCAAGATGGAACATCATTCCAACATCGTGCCGTGGCATTTCTTGCGCGAACGGTTCGGGGCGGTGATTAAGTGGGTGCCGGTTCTCGCGGACGGTACACTGGATTTGGATGCTTATAAAAATCTGTTCAGCGCGAAAACAAAAATCGTCTCCGTCGTCCACATGTCAAATGTCACAGGTACGATAAACCCTGTCCGCGACATGGGTAAAATTGCTCATGAAAACGGCTGTATATTTGTGGTCGACGGTACCCAGGCCGCCGTGCATTTTCCCGTGGACGTTTTGGATATTGATGCAGATTTCTATGCTATGACCGGGCATAAATTATACGGCCCGACGGGCATTGGGGCACTTTACGGAAAGCGGGAAATGCTGGAGCGCTTGCAGCCCTTTAACGGCGGCGGCGAAATGATCGCGGATGTATTCGAAGACCGCATCACCTATGCCGACATCCCCCATAAATTTGAAGCGGGCACACCGCCGATTATCGAAGCCATTGGATTAGGCGCGGCGATAGATTGGCTATCCCAATTTGACCGCGCCGAAATAGAAGCCTATGAGATGAAACTCTATGACCGCGCTTTGGCGGGCTTGCGCGAAGTGAATGCGTTTCGGCTTATTGGCGATGCACCAAACAAAGGCGCGGTGCTATCCTTTACTCTGGAGGGCGCACACGCCCACGACATCGCGCAAATTCTCGACAAATACGGGGTGGCTATTCGCGCCGGTATGCACTGCACCCAACCCTTGATGGAAAGCTTTGGCGTCCATTCTACTGCCCGCGCTAGCTTCGCCATTTACAACACAGAAGACGAAGTTGACCGCCTTATTACTGCCGTTAATAAAGCCCGCACTTTTTTATCCTAAGAAACACACTATATAGGTAAGACCATGATAGAAGATATGAAAACAGACATTGAACAAGAGCGCGACGTGATTGATGTTGCGCCAGCCGAGCCCGTGGAAAAACCCACCAACAAAGATATAGAACGGGTGACGGCGGAAGTGATCTCCCAGATCAAAACCGTCTATGACCCAGAAATCCCGGTGGATATATACGAGCTTGGTCTGATCTATAAGGTCGAACTTGAGGACGACTGGGTGTTGAAAGTAGATATGACCCTTACCGCGCCGGGTTGCCCCGTCGCCGGAGAAATGCCAATTTGGGTGCACGACGCCTGTATCATGATTGACGGTGTGGTCAAAGTAGAGGTCGACATGGTGTTCGACCCACCCTGGACCCCAGACCTAATGAGCGACGAAGCGCGCTTAGAATTGAATATGTTTTAGAGGAAATATGTTGCAGACTACTAACATCCCATCCCCTCACCTTGTTCCTCTCCCTATGGGAGAGGAGACGTTGGCTCGACTATCATCATATTTTCGGATAAACGGTGTGGGCTCGGCAAACCTAGCCTCTCCTTTGGGGAGAGGCGCGCGACAGCGTGGTGAGGGGATGGGATTGAGAAATTTAACGCGTATCTTCAACTTTATAACATCGTATAAAAAATATTTTTCTTGAGGAAATTATGGTAGAAATTAAAAAAAGACAAATACCAAAACTCGTAACCCTAACCGACGAGGCCGCTGCCCGTGTGCGCGAAATCCTCTCTGAGAGAGACCAAGGTTATCTGCGCGTTGGTGTCACCAATGGAGGCTGCGCAGGCATGGAATATCTGATGGAATATGTGGACGAGATCGAAAAATTTGATGAAGTGGTCGAGGACAACGGCGTCAAAATCGTCGTCGATGCCAAAGCGGTTCTGTTCCTGCTCGGCTCAGTCGTAGATTTTGAGACCGAAACCCTACACTCAAAATTTGTGTTCCGTAACCCGAACCAGACCGATGCCTGTGGTTGCGGCGAGAGCGTAACGATTGTCCCGGTTGAAGTGGCAGACGGGTGAATAAAAACTGTCGCCCTTATTTATTTGTCATCCCGGCCAAGCCGCTTTAGCGGTGCCGAGCCGGGATCTCAATGTTTAGGTTTAAGTACGAGGTCCCGGGTCAAGCCCGGGATGACAATTGAGGAAATAATTGAAAAACAAAATGAAACTCATACATTCCCCTACATCGCCCTATGCCCGGAAAGTCCGCATTCTTATCCGCGAGAAAGGATTGGATGTTGAGGAAGTCGCTACCGTGCCGTTTGACGACGAAGATGTGCTGCACAGTGCAAACCCCCTTGGCAAGGTTCCTGCCTTGCTGGTTGGCGATAGCGCGGTTTATGATAGTCCGGTGATTTGTGCATATTTGGATGCTCTTGAAAAACCGTGGTTGCCAAAAGGCAAAGCGGCTTGGCGGCAGAAGACATTGCATGCGCTTGGTGACGGTATCATTGATGCGGTGCTCGCATTTCGCATGGAGCGTATTCGCCCCCAAGAACAATGGTGGGATTTCTGGGCTATGCGCCAAGAGAACGCCACCGTCCGCGCTTTGCAGCATTTGGAAACTATCACGGACGAACTTGGTGACCCGTGGGAATTTGGCAATCTGGCTATTGCTTGCGGGCTCGGTTATGTAGATTTCCGCGCCGCCGATATGCAGTGGCGCGATCATATGCCGAAACTGGCCAAATGGCTAGAGCCGTTCGAGAAACTGGATAGCTGGACTGCGACTGCGCCGCCTGAATAGAGATACGAAAATAGGATTGCTTACATTTTTGTTTGCCTTATGTTCCGGCTATGACTGACTTTGATTCTAGACCTATATCTGAAAGAGCTATGCAGGGCGTACACCCTGTGAGCAATTCACCCTATCTGGACGGCTTAAACCCCGAACAACGCGTGGCGGTGGAAACCATTGACGGGCCATTACTTGTGCTCGCCGGGGCTGGCACGGGCAAGACACGGGTATTGACCACGCGCTTCGCCCATATTTTGGCGCAGGGCAAAGCGTTTCCGTCGCAAATATTATGTGTGACCTTTACCAATAAAGCGGCGCGGGAAATGCGCGAACGGGTTGGGTCATTGATTGGCGCAGAGGTTGAGGGCCTACCTTGGCTCGGCACATTTCATTCGGTTGCCGCAAAAATATTGCGCATCCACGCCGAACTTGTCGGACTTAAATCCAGCTTCACCATATTGGATACGGACGATCAGTTGAGGCTGTTGAAGCAAATTTTAAAAGCCGAAGACATAGATGAAAAACGCTGGACGCCGCGCCATTTGGCGAATTTAATCGATGGTTGGAAAAACAAAGGCAAGACACCGGAGAAATTATCTGCAGGGGACGGCTACGGCTTCGCGGAGGGACGCGGGGCTAAATTATACCGGATATATCAAAACCGTCTCAAGACCCTGAACGCCTGTGATTTTGGTGATTTGCTTTTGCACAATCTGACAATATTTCAAAACTACCCCGACGTGCTGGCCAAGTACCAAAACAAATTCAAATATCTTTTGGTGGACGAGTACCAAGATACCAATGTCGGGCAATATCTGTGGCTACGGTTTCTTGCCCAGCGCACGGATAAGACCCAGCAAA
>JALSHE010000001.1 GCA_026982415.1 Robiginitomaculum sp. | reverse complement strand
CGCTGGGGGTTTTGCAGCACCCAAGCCTTGATACGCATGTTGAGGTTTTCTCTGGCCTTAATGCGCAAAGCGCGCGATTGCCGTGCCAACATGCGCTCACAAAACCGCACCATCTGCGCCCCGCCAATCCGCGCTTCAATCACCGCCAGCAAGGTGGCGACAAACGCCGATAGCGCCGCCAAGTCCCAAAGTCCGGGCGGCGATAATTTGTTTATTGCTATAAGATCAAGTTTCATGCTTCGGAGAATAAACCTGCCCAAGAAACCATGGATAAGTTTTTTAAAAAATATTGAGGCGGGCAACAATACCGGTCACATACATCCTCACCCCACTTGCGGGGGAGGTGGGCGCCTCTTGGCGCTCGGAGGGGGAAGCAACTATCGGCGCAATAATTCCCTGAGATAATTTCCTGAGATAATTCCTTGGGATAATCATCCGGACAATTTACCAAATTATTGCATCTCACGTCCGGTATTTGCGGGAGCTGGCTTCCCCCTCCGGCCCTAAGAAGGGGCACCTCCCCCGCAAGCGGGGTGAGGATGTAGGGATTACTTTATAGCGGAACATATTTGAAAATCCATAAGCGATAGCCCTGCCGAACTACACCGGAAAGGCACTAAGGTGTGAGTTTTCGCATTGTCTCATAGAGGCCTCTAAAACTTCAAACCTTTATTCCGTGCATTTAGACCGCCCAAGATGTGTTTGGGTTTTTCGGCTAGGGTTCTGATTGGGATGAAAATCTCTGTTTTTTGTTTTTTGTTGGTTTCGTCTCTATAGCGAATTATCAAGGTCGGGCGTTTGCCTTGGGAGTTTGATTTCGCATAATTTTCTATGGTGATACCGTCAATATATGCCCAAGCTATTACGTTGAAGTTTTCACCTCTATTGACCTCTAGTCCAAAATCGTCGGCAATCAGTATTGGCTTTTTATTGATTATGCGCCCCAATGTTTTGAACCATTTACGTCCGAAAACTAATGCTAAGAAACCGCCCAAAATAATCTGGGTGATTCTGGAATTCAAAAATTCCAGTGTGTTGGCGAAGCCCTGTAAAAAATGGTAAAATGAAAGGAAAAGCCCGGCTCCCGCCAAAACCAGCATAATACCCAATACAGCCAATATGGACGTAATGAGAAATCCAAATTTGCTAATTTTTGGGTAGACTTCGAAAGTTTTACTCATTCTACGCCCTTATTTGCACCTTGACTAAGCCGGGAATTGACCACATCCAGCACAGAAAGTACAGCGTCCGGTATGCTGGTGCCGGGTAGGAAGACGGCTTTTGCACCCATGTTTTCTAGCGTGCTGACATCTTCGGGCGGGATAACACCACCGACGATAATCATAATGTCAGCGCGAGATTTTGCCGCAAGCGATTCGCGCAGGGCAGGGACGAGAGTGAGATGCCCGGCGGCCAATGACGAAGCCGCAATAACATCTACGTTTTTCTCTATACCCATGTCCGCAGTTTCCTCTGGGGTTTGGAACAGGGGGCCGATGACCACGTCAAAGCCTATATCGGTAAAGCCTGTGGCGACAACTTTTTGCCCCCTATCGTGACCGTCTTGACCCATTTTAGCGATGAGGATTTTCGGCTTGCGGCCTTCTAGTTCGACAAAAGCTTCTATGCGGCGCTTGGCTTCGCGCAGGGCAGGATTTTTCTCGTCCCATGCGTCCGCGTAAACCCCGTGAACGCCTTCTGGCACCGCCGCATAACGGGTGAAAGCCTTGGCCATAGCGGCACTAATTTCGCCGACGGTAGCTTTGGCACGCGCCGCATTTATAGAAAGCTCTAATAGATTGCCATTGCTTTCTGCTGCAGCTGTTAGTGCATTCAAAGCAGCTTCTACTACGTTGTTATCTCTATCTTTTTTAAGCCTTTCAAGTCGTGCGATTTGTCCGCTTCGGACTTTTTCATTATCGACTTTGAGGAGCGGGATATCTTCCTTATCAGTGGTTTGGTACTTATTGATGCCGACCACAGTCTGTGCGCCGCTATCTATGAGACTTTGGGTTCGAGCCGCGCTTTCTTCGATACGCAGTTTCGGGATACCGGCCTCCAGGGCTTTGGCCATGCCGCCGAGCTTTTCGACTTCCTTAATATGCGCCCAAGCACGCGCGGCCAAATCATGGGTTAGGCGTTCCACATAATGAGAGCCGCCCCACGGGTCTATGGCATGAGTGTGACCACCTTCACCAGCGAGGAAGACTTGGGTATTGCGGGCAATCCGCGCCGAGAAATCTGTAGGTAGGGCGAGAGCTTCGTCTAGGGAATTGGTGTGCAAGGATTGGGTGTGGCCGTCCACTGCCGCCATAGCTTCTATCATGGTGCGGCCTACATTGTTGAACACATCTTGCGCCGTCAGTGACCAGCCGGAGGTCTGGCAATGGGTGCGGAGCATGGCGGATTTCGGATTGGCGGGGTTGAACGGCCTCAAGAGTTTCGCCCACAGCATCCGCGCCGCCCGTAGCTTGGCCACTTCCATGAAATAATTCATGCCAATGCCCCAAAAGAACGACAGGCGCGGCGCAAAGCGGTCTATATCCATGCCGGACGCCAGACCGCTACGGATATATTCCACCCCGTCCGCCAGCGTATAGGCTAGCTCTAGGTCGGCACTCGCACCTGCTTCTTGCATATGATAGCCAGAGATAGATATGGAGTTAAAGCGCGGCATGTTCGTGGCCGTATAGGCGAAAATATCAGAGATAATCCGCATGCTGGGCGCGGGCGGATAGATATAGGTGTTGCGCACCATAAATTCTTTGAGAATATCGTTTTGGATGGTTCCGGTTAATTTGTCCTGGGCAACCCCCTGTTCCTCGGCGGCAACAATATACAGTGCCAAAACGGGCAGAACCGCGCCGTTCATGGTCATGGAAACGCTCATTTTATCCAGCGGAATTTGGTCAAATAGGATGCGCATATCGTAAATACTATCAATGGCAACGCCCGCCATGCCCACATCACCCGGCACCCGTGGGTGGTCGCTGTCATAGCCCCGGTGGGTGGCGAGATCGAAGGCGACCGACAATCCCTTTTGACCCGCAGCCAAGCCTCGGCGGTAAAACGCATTGCTGTCCTCGGCGGTCGAGAAACCCGCATATTGGCGGATTGTCCAAGGCCGTTGGGTGAACATGGTCGGGTAGGGGCCGCGCACATAGGGCGCAAAGCCGGGATAGGTATGGGTGAAGTCGAGAGGATTGCTGTCGGCGGCTGTGTAGGCGGATTTGATGTCTATGCCCTCTGGGGTTTGCCATATTTTTGTGTCCTGAGCACCTGATTGAGAAACCGGGGATTCAAAGGGGATTTTGGTGAAATCGGGGTTGGTCACGATGCTTGCCCCTCTATTTCCTCCGAAAGACGCACAGGCTTGAACGGGTTTTCTTGTTGCTTCAGAGGCAGTAATTTTCCGTCGCTTATTTGAGAAATAGCGCCCGCAAAATTATCAGAATTTATCTCGGTGCCAGATTTAGGTAAGATTTTAGGGCGGGACAATATCTCCGCCTTGCGCACATTTGGCTTGGTGAATTGGTTGACCCCAACCAGCAAGATTTCGCCGTTTTCGATTTTAGCCATGCGGGTTTTGTGGGCGACGGATATTTGATCCTTGAACCAATCATGCGCGTCTGCCCAACCACCCCGGCTTTCTATTGCCTGGAAAATTCCCCATGCGGATTTCGCCAATGCGTATGTGAGAGTTTCGTGGGTATAGCTACCGCTTGCCGGGTCGTTCACTTGTCCCAAATGGCTTTCTTCCATGAGCAATAATTGTTGATTGCGGGCACTGCGTCTTGCGAACGGGCTTGCCAAGCCGAGGGGCTGGGTGAAGGGTAGGGTGGTGATATAATCCGCCCCGCCGCACACTGCGCCGAACGTCGCCCCGCCAAGACGTAACATATTTGACCACGGATCCATTTTCGACATCATGCGGCGTGAGCTGGTGGCGCGAATTGTACAACTCGTATCAGATGACCCAAAACTCTCGGCCATTTTCGCCCAAACCAGACGGGCTGCCCGTAGTTTAACGATTCCCATATGCCCGTCTTGATCGCTGGCCAGATGAATATCTATTAGCGGGAAAATTTCGTCAATGTCGAAACGGTGGCTCTGTAAATTCCGAACGGTTTGTACGGCTTGAGCCAGCATGGCTGCCAGTTCTTGTGCGGGCGTAGCTCCGGCTTCGTGGACGGCGCTTGCGTCTATGGAAACTGCTTTCCAGTGGGGTGCATGTGCTTTAACCCATTGAGCTAAGTCCACCAATTGCCTTACTTTTTTATTAGGGACATAGCCTAGGCTCATATGGATGTCTTTCAACTGGCTGTCATTTTTGAAATGCTCTACCAATAATGCCGCCCCATAGAAATTATCCGTTGACGGCACAAGTGACAGGGGCACCAAATTGGTCATAACGCCCGAGAGTAATCTCTGTAAATTCGATCGGTCACGTACAGCTATGCCGCGTTTGCCCGTCAGGTCTATGCGCAGAGCGGTAGCGCTTGCTCCGCCTTCTAGGTCGGCCAGTAAATCTTTATTGGCCTGCGTTATATCCGGGTGATCAATTTCCGTGGTGATATGCCAAGCCCGTCCGGCCAGATGCGGAATGTCGGCCTTGTCAAACCTAGTCGATTTGGGCGCATCCGTGAACAATGGCCCGCACTGAATGCCGTCCTCTGTATATCGCACCAAAGTCTCGTCGTAGTCCGCACCGCGCAGGGCTTTACCTGTCAGTTCGCGCCACTGTGCTTCTGTGCCGCATGTAAACCCATCGGCTAAATCCAGTATATGGTCAGTCATGGTTTAAACTTATCAGAGATTCCCTATATGACTATTGGTTTTATAATTTTTTTCCATTACATGGACACATAATTTTGAAGGAACCCCATCTATGGCAGATGCCAAAAAAACAAACCCCAATGCGCCTACGTCAGAAACCGTGTTGGCGGTTAAGCATTTTACCGACAAGACATTTTCGTTCAGCATAACCCGCCCACCAAGCTTCCGGTTCCGCTCTGGCGAGTTCATCATGATTGGCCTGATGGGCGAAGTGCGCGGCAAGGTAAAACCTATCTTACGGGCGTATTCTATCGCCAGCCCGTCTTGGGACGAGAAACTGGATTTCTACTCTATCAAAGTCGACGACGGGCCGTTGACCTCCATGTTGCAGCATATCAAAGAGGGCGACAAGGTTCTGCTTGGCCGCAAACCCGTCGGGACATTAATTTGCGATGCGGTTGTTGAGGGCAAACGTCTATTCCTGTTCTCGACGGGCACCGGCATAGCGCCGTTCGCAAGCCTTATCCGCGACCCGGAGGCTTACGAAAAATACGGCGAAATTATCCTGACCCATACCTGCCGCGAGGTTGGAGAGCTTGCTTACGGCTATGAGATTGTCGAAAATGCCCGCAAAGACCCGCTCTTGCTGGATATTCTCGGCGAAGACTTCGGCAAGCGTCTACACCATATCCCAACCGTGACCCGCGAGGATTTCACCCTCAAAGGCCGGATAACTGATTTAATGGAAAGCGGTGAGTTGTTTGAGCACATGCCGGGCGGTGCATTTGACCCTAAACACGACCGCGCCATGATATGCGGCTCTATGGATATGACTATGGACACCAAAGCTCTGATGGAAAAATTCGGTCTTGAAGAGGGCAGCGTGTCCCGTCCAAATACATTTGTGATTGAGAAAGCTTTTGTGGGGTAAGGCGGATTACATCAAGGAACCCCCTTAATCCCACTGTCACAAAATCACCTTTTACCCGTCATATTCTCTCCGCAATTCGCCCTCACATTATATACTCAAACAAGACGGAGTTTATGATGCGGTATTTGGCTTTTGAGAAATTTGTTGGCGGGACGGCCTTGGTACTTGGATTGATTATGCTGGCTGGAGCCTATGTCTAAGTTTCCGGCTAGCCAGCAAATAACCGCTTCGCCAGACACATTAAGGCATCTGAAAACCGGGGATATTTTGAATATTAATCCGGCTGTTGACGAAGCAGATCGCAATAGCATGCGCTTTACAGTTCTCGGGGCTGATATTGTTCACAACAACAATCGAAACACTGCGTTAGAAGAAAACAAACCCAATATACCCATGATGTTAACCCTAACCACCAATTACCCGTTTGGCCGTCGTACTGGCGACACGCCTTTGCGCTATGTCGTTTACGCGGCATTGACGCCCTAAACACGAGAGTTAAACATATTAACTAAATTTAAGTGCAATTATTGCCCGCGAATCGCTAAATCTATGTAAAATCCCTATTTTGGGGGATAAGCCCCACCTTTTTAGGGGATGACCCCCTAGGGAATTTCGCCGCTGTAGGCATTTTGGCCTGCGCAGATTTAATGGGCTTGCATGTACGTTCAAGATAAATTTTCGCCCTATCTTGACGACGAGCCGATTGCCGAGTTTTTTGATGATGTCGGCCAGCGGGCTATGGTCACCGGGCTACTCGCTTTTATTGTGCATGTGTTGATTTTTATGATCTTGCAGTCGCGGCTGGACATTCCCCATGTGCCGGAGGATCCGGAACCAATTACCGTTGAAATTATTAGTTTTGAGCCGGAAACCGAGCCAGAACCAACACCAGAGCCGGAACCTGAACCGGAATTGCGACCTGCCGTACCACCGCCTGCGCAAGCACCTATACCAAAACCCAAACCCAAACCC
Source organism: Robiginitomaculum sp. (assembly GCA_026982415.1). Taxonomy (GTDB): domain Bacteria; phylum Pseudomonadota; class Alphaproteobacteria; order Caulobacterales; family Maricaulaceae; genus Robiginitomaculum_A. Next base: position 109,593 of record JALSHE010000001.1, on the reverse strand, counting down.
AAACCCAAACCCAAACCTAAGCCAACTCCGCCTCCAACGCCTGAACCTGAACCCATTCCGGAGCCAGAACCAGAACCAGTATTTGTGCCGCCCGCGCCGGAGATCATCAAAACACCTGACCCCGAACCAGAGTTGCAAGCGCCGCCAAAACCAGAGCCTCTACCAGAGCCAACATTAGACTTGTTTGATCCGGAACTCGTGACCCAGACAGACCCGGAACTTACGCCCGAACCTTTGTTGGAGGTTTACGAACCTGTTGCCGAAGCCGTCCAAGCCCCCGAGCCTATTGCGCCTTTATTCGATCCGAATATTTTGGATTTGGACGCAGAACCCGAAGACTTACCGGAGATTGACGAACTACCGGAACTGGCACCTGCACCTGTCGTGACCGAAGAGCCTTTGTCCGGTGTAGATATACCAGATCCTGAACCTGCGCCAGAACTCCCGCCGCCGCCCGCACCAGCGCCGTTGTATCAACAAGATATTATCGAGGCACCTCAAACGCAGATTGAACCGGAACTCACCGAAACACCAGATATAGAAGTCGCCGCCCTGCCGCCGACTATTCTGGCGTCTGACAAAACGCCAATCTCCCAAGCCGAAGCCGACAAAGCCATCCCGCAAGATCAGGCCACAACCCCGCTGGATTTCATTTTGAAAGATCGGGGTAGGCCGGGGCAGCCGGGCAGCAAACCCTCCGGCTCGGCGCGCGGCACAGCTACGCCCGCATTTAGTGGGGCGACCCCGCGTGCAAACCCGGGCGCTCAAGGCTGGCAGGTCAATGGTAATTGGCCCGCAGACGGCTTGCCGGGCGGTAAAGGACTTATTAGAGATATTGATTGCCGTAGCGAAAAACGTGACCATGAAGAATGCCCGGAATATATCCGCAAAAATGAGGGGCGCGGCGCAGACGGCTTTGAGGCCTTCGCGCCCCATACCCCACAGGGCACCAGTACCGTCAAGAGATCACGCGTTATGGCGCCAAATATGACGATCACACCAGGGTTTGGCGATCCCGGTTCGCCTACGGGTAGCGTACTGCAAGATGCAGGCGGTTTTAATGGTCAATTCCTCGGCGATGATGTCGGGCCGCGAGACCAAGGCCGCCGCCTCCGCGATATTTTCAATCCACCCGACCCAGCCCTGTGGACACTACAACCCGACTTTCCTCCAGAACCAGAAGATAATGAGGAAGACGAGTTGATAATATTGAAAAAACCAGAATAGAAAACAGATTGCCCTGAAAATTCGAGTTTGCTCTACACAATGTAGATTTTCTTGTTAAAAGGAAATCAAGAATAGTTTTGCTGACTGCCTTAAATATGCAGAAGCGTTTGGAGGCTTTATGTCCACTTTATTAAACTGGTTCGCCGTTGTTTTGATGTTCGTTTTGGGCATTATTGCGCTGTCCATCCTCGTCATGTTTATCATCGACATTACCCAGACTAAAAACTCTGTGCGGCGGAATTATCCTGTGTTGGGGCGGTTTCGAGGTTTATTTTCTCATTTGGGCGAGTTTTTTCGCCAGTATTTCTTCGCCCAAGACCGCGAGGAAATGCCGTTTAATAGGGCCGAACGCGAATGGATAGACCGGGTTTCCAAGCAAGGTAGCGAAACCGCACCTTTTGGGTCGACCCGCAGATTATCCGCAGGGGCTGTTATCTTTGCCAATGGCATGTTCCCAAAATTAGACGGTGAACATGTATTGCATGTGCCTAAATTGATTGGCGCGGGGGCGGCGCAACCTTATCAACCCAAGAGTTTCTTCAATATTTCCGCCATGAGTTACGGCTCGCTGTCCAAGCCTGCAGTGCGGGCGCTTTCCTACGGTGCAGCTATGGGGCAGTGCTGGCTGAATACGGGGGAGGGCGGGGTATCACCCTATCATCTGGAGGGGGGGTGTGATCTGATTTACCAACTCGGCACGGCAAAATTCGGGGCGCGTAATGAGGACGGCACGCTGAACGCAGACAAGTTGCGCGAAATTTGCGCAAACCCCAATATCAAAATGATCGAACTGAAACTATCCCAAGGCGCAAAGCCCGGCAAAGGCGGCATTCTTCCAGCCGCCAAGGTCACTGCCGAGATTGCCAAAATCCGCCATATTCCCGAAGGTGAGGATGCCATATCACCAAACCGTCATGTGGAGGCATCCAACCCGGAGGAATTACTAGATTTACTAAACCATATACGCGAAGTTTCCGGGCGGCCTACGGGCATAAAAATGGTGCTTGGAGATTTGTCCAAGCTTGATGAATTTATAGCGGCTATTGTTAAACGCGGCGCAGATAGTGCGCCGGATTTCATCACCCTAGACGGCGGGGACGGTGGTACGGGCGCTGCCCCTATGCCGCTACTTGATAATATGGGTCTCACCATTCGCGAAAGCTTACCCGCAGCCGTAGACGCCCTAATGGCGGCAGGATTACGGGGGCGCATCCGCGTTATTGCAACGGGCAAACTTATCACCCCCGCCGAGGTGGCTTGGGCATTTTGTGCGGGAGCGGATTTTGTAAGCTCGGCGCGCGGTTTCATGTTTGCGCTGGGCTGTATCCAAGCCATGAAATGCAATGAGAACACCTGTCCGACCGGGGTCACTACCCATAACAAACGGCTACAGCGGGGTCTTAACCCAGAGAACAAAGCCGAGCGTGTGCGCAAATTCGTCAAGACTATGCGGTATGAAGTCGGCATGATCGCCCATTCTTGTGGTGTCGATCACCCCAACCAATTGACCCGCGACCATGCGCTTATTGTGCGTGCGTCGGGCCGTTCCGAACCGCTCACAGCCATTTGGCCAAATATTGAGGCACCGAAATGAAAAAACCAATTGTTGAAAACATAGATGATTTATCCACGGATATTGCAGGCACAACAGGCTTTTTAAAAACCAAGCGCGATGTTGACCCTGCATTGGTAGAAGCTGACTGGCAGTGCTTGCAAGAGCATGGTTTTGTCATGATGAAAAACCTGATTACCGATGATGAGGTCGATACGGTTAAGTCCGCCCTGACGCCTCTGTTTAACAAGGTTGGTCGCAACGAGTTTGAAGGCGAACGCACCCAGCGTATTTATTCGACTATGGCCAAAACCCGCGCCGTGGACTGGCTCGCGACCCATCCGCGTATTCTGGCTTTGCTCGATAAAATGTTCATGCCGAATTATTTGTTGTCGCAGCTTCTCGGCATCAATATTTTGCCGGGCGAAAGCGCACAATTCATCCACCCGGACGACGGTTTTTACCCTGTCCCCCGCCCGCGCGCACCGCTGGGTGCAGCCAGTATATTTGCGCTGGACGATTTTACGGAAACGAATGGTGCCACCCAGATTATCCCCAAGAGCCACCTTTGGGGCGACAGAAAACCAACCAAAGACGACAAGATTATTTCGGCAGTTATGCCCAAGGGCAGTGCCATATTTTACGGCGGTACATTCTGGCACGGCGGCGGCGCGAATACGTCCGACAAACCTCGCATGGCTCTCACCGCGCAATATTGCGAGCCGTGGCTACGCCAGCAAGAAAACCTGATGATGGCGATACCCAAGGACATCGTGCGTAAGCTAGACCCGCAGCTCCAATCCATGCTGGGCTACTCAATACTGCCGCCCTATATCGGCATGGTGAATGCCGTTCATCCCCTGCGCTTGTTGGATGACTAAACCTGCTGCCCCGGCAAGCACTTTTCTATTCTGCTTATATCTGCAAAATACTTAAACCCGGTTTTACACCTTTGATACATGCCCAAGTTTACTCACTATGTTGCAAGTGGTAGAGGCCAACACGAGCATAGTTTCGTTTCGGCTAACCCTCCTCCACCACTGCATCTGCTATTCCAGACAGGGCAGCGGCGAAGACCGGGGCGCTGAAATTTTCCAGGTCTTCTATGCGTTCGCCTATGCCTATTGCGTGGATGGGGAGTTTGAATTTGTCGGCTAGGGCGACCAATACGCCGCCTTTGGCTGTACCGTCCAGCTTGGTCATGATGAGGCCTGTGACGCCTGCGGTTTTCTCAAACGCTTCGGTTTGTAGCAGGGCGTTTTGGCCGACCGTGGCGTCTAGGACCAAGATAGAATGGTGGGGGGCGGTATCGTCTTGTTTTTTTATAACGCGGACGATTTTGGCCAGCTCGTCCATCAGCTCGGTGCGGTTTTGCAAGCGCCCGGCAGTGTCGATCATCAAGATGTCATAATTCTCGGCCTTGGCTCGAGTGATGGCATCATAGACCAGACCGGACGCATCTGCGGCCAGAGGTGCGGAGACTACAGGGGCGCCGGAACGCTCGCCCCAGACTTTAAGTTGCTCGACGGCGGCGGCGCGGAAGGTGTCGCCAGCGGCTAGCAAAACCGTTTTGCCTTCGTCCGTATAGCGCTTGGCTATTTTGCCTAAAGTGGTGGTTTTACCCGAACCATTGACCCCGACGAAAAGCATGATTTCCGGCTTGGCACCACACAGCATGAGCGGCTTTTCCAGAGGGGTCAGGGTTTCGGAGATGACATCGGCGAGAGCGATTTTTATCTCTGTGTCTGTGACCTCTTTGTCGAAACGGTCTTTGGCCAGAAGCGCCGCCGTGCGGGTGGCTGGGCCTACCCCGAAATCTGCGGCAATCAGTAAATCTTCGAGATCTTCCAGCGCTTCCGCGTCTAATTTACGCTTGTTAAACAAGGCAGAAATATTGTCCGACATGGCGGATGTGGATTTGGACAGGCCGTGGGAAATACGGCCAAGGAAACCTTGCTCGCGCTCGCTCCTGAGCAGTTCCGCCTGTTCCGCTTCCCAGACTTTTCGTGCCTCAGAGACCTTGGCTTCGCGTTCGGCTTGTTCTTTGATTAGCTGTGCTTTCAGCTCTTCGCGCTTGGCGTCGTCGCGTGCGGTTTGTTCGGCGGCTAGGCGTTCGGCTTCAACCTTTTCTGCGGCGCGTTTTTCTGCTGCCAATTTCTCCGCTTCGCGTCGGGCTTCGGCTTCGCGCTCGGCTTGTTCGCGTTCGGCCTTTAAGCGGGCTACCTCTTGCACCGCGTCTTTGTCGGCTTTGGCCTGCGTAGCGGCTTTCTCTTCGGCTAGCTTTAGCCGTGCAATTTCTTCGGCTTCGGCTTTTTCGCGGGCGGCTTGCTCGGCGGCCAAGCGTTCTGCTTCTTCTGCTTCGGCGGTGGCGCGGGCGGCGTCTTCCTCGGCTTTGCGGGTGGCTTCTGCCGCGCGGGCTTTCTTTTCTTCGACTAGGCGTTTGGCAGTTTTAGCGTCCTCGACGGCCTGGGCTTCGGCTTGCTTGCGTTCTTGTTCTTCTAGCCGTGCTTTTTCGGCTTCGTTGAGATGGGCTTCGTCTTGGACACGCGCTGCTTTCAGAGCGGCAGCATTGATAGCCGCCATACGCGTCGCCATTTGCGCATCGACCTCGGCTTGTTGTTCGGCTTTTAGAGCAGCCGCTTCGGCTAGCTTGTCCTCTTTGGATTTAAAGCCGAAGGCGCGTTTGAAAAACCCGCCTTTTTTCTTCTTTTTATTATCGTCGCTCACAAAAGCTCCCCCAATAGTTCGCCCGCACCATAACCCGTAATTCGCACCGGACGCAACTGTCCTATCATGCTTTTGGGGGGGATATTATGGTCAGGTAAAGTGACCGGAGAAAAATCCGCTAACCGTGCCAGATTGCCTTTTTCGATGAGCGCTAAATCGCAGCCAAAGGCGCGGGATTTTAAAAACGCGGTGCGGGTTGTATCGCCTGCGGCACGCAATCGTTTTGCGCGGTCTTTGATGACTGCGCCGTTCACTTGCGGCATTTTGGCGGCGGGTGTACCTTGCCGGGCTGAATAAGGGAAGACATGCAGCCAAGCCAAGCCGCATTCCTCGACCAACCGCACCGAGTTTTCAAACATATCTTCGGTCTCGGTCGGGAAGCCTGCGATAATGTCGGCGCCGAAACTCATGTCCGGGCGCACACGGCGCAGACGCGCACACAGGCTGATGGCGTCTTCGCGGGAATGGCGGCGCTTCATGCGTTTTAAGATCATATTATCGCCGTGTTGCAAGGACAGGTGCAGATAGGGGGTTAGGCGCTGTTCGGTAGCAAACAGGTCGAACAGTTCATCGTCAACCTCGGCGCTATCAATAGAGGATAAACGCAAGCGGGGCAGGGCGGGGACGGACTTTAAAATCCGCGCTACCAGATTGCCCAGCAGAGGTTTACCGGGCAAGTCGTCGCCCCAAGAGGAAATGTCGACGCCCGTCAGGACGACTTCGTTAAAGCCTTGTTCGGTCAACATAGCAATACGGCGCACGACCTCCTGCGCGGGCACGGAACGCGAATTGCCGCGCCCAAACGGGATGATGCAAAATGTGCAGCGATGGTCACAACCGTTTTGGATTTGGACAATGGCGCGGGATCTTTCGATGAGACCGCCCGCACGGGATTTGTCTGCGACGCGGGCTTTCATGATGTCGCTTACATTGACCTTGGCATTAGACTTCTTTTTCAGCGCAAAACTTTCCGCAACCATTTTTTCGGTATTGCCCAGAACATGGCTCACCCCGTCCATGCCCGCATAGGTCTTCGGCTCTATCTGCGCCGCACATCCGGTGACGATGATTTTAGAACCCGTGTTTTCACGCACGGCACGGCGAATGGTTTGTTTGCCCCGGCGCACGGCTTCATTGGTCACGGCGCAGGTGTTAATAATCACGGCATCGGTTAAACCAGCCTCCCGCGCATGGCCAGCCATGACCTCGCTTTCATAAGCATTAAGGCGGCAGCCTAATGTGATCATTTTAACATCGGTTGTCATAGCTGGCTAAATGGGCTTAAAGGGGGCAAAGGTCAATGCCTCAAGCTTAAGGATACCATTATGCAAAAACCAATTTTATTTCTGCTCGCGCCGGGATTTGAGGACAATGATAGGCGAGAATATTGCCCGGAGTGCGCCGAGATGTGGGGGGTGCTGTCTTATTATCCCGCTATCAAAGAAGCGGTGGACATCCGCTACGAGACCCTCGCACATCCGCGCAGGGGATTGGTGAGCCTACTCGGTGATGGCAATCACAATTGCCCGACGCTCGTTTTACCGAAAGGGACTGTTATCCCGGGCGGTGTGCGTGTAAAAACGGTAAACGGTTATGACTATCTGCCAAGCGCCAAAGAAATAGGGATTTATTTTGCTAAACTTTACGGCACACCTGTTCCTAGGGGAAGCTGATAGGGAGGTAGTTAAAGTAGAGATTATACAGCTAAGGCGTAGAGCAGTGCGCCTAATCGTTGTTGGTTCCTAACGGAAAATAATATTTGGCCCAATAAATTTGGCACATTTATATAAAAGCCAAAATAATCCTAGCGCATATCTCCTATCCCTGATAATACGCGCCCGCAAAAGGAGTGTTCTCATGATGATTCGTGAAGGTCTCACATTTGACGATGTGCTTTTGCTGCCAAAAGCCTCTGATATATTACCGGGTGATGCTAATTTGGCGACGCGGCTGACCAAAAATATTACATTAAACGTGCCCTTATTGTCTGCGGCCATGGATACTGTGACCGAAGCCCCATTGGCGATTGCCATGGCACAAGCGGGCGGTATGGGGATTATTCACCGCAATTTGTCCATAGATGAACAGGCCGAAGAAGTGCGCAAGGTTAAGCGCTATGAAAGCGGCATGGTGGTGAATCCTGTGACCATTGGCCCGGACGCAACATTGGCCGAACTGCGGATGATGGCTGAAAAACATATGTTTTCCAGCTTCCCCGTAGTTTCGGACGACGGCAAATTAATCGGCATTATCACCAACCGCGACACCCGCTTTGCCAAAGATCCGGGTGAAAAAGTCTCTGATATGATGACCCGTGATTTGATTACGGTCTCCGAAGGGACAAGCGAGGACGAGGCGCGCGAGCTTTTGCATAAACACCGGATTGAACAGGTCTTGGTGGTCAATGGGGCAGGGCGCTGTGTCGGCCTCATCACTGTTAAGGACATGGAAAAGGCCGAGAATTTCCCCAATGCTTGTAAAGACGACACCGGGAGTTTACGGGTCGGGGCGGCGTCTACTGTCGGCGAGGCAGGGTTCGAGCGCGGGCTGGCTTTGATTGCGGCGGGTGTGGATGCGCTGATTATTGATACGGCGCATGGTCATTCTATCAAGGTTATTGAACAGGTTATACGGTTTAAAAAACACAGTCCGGATGTGCAAATCATTGCAGGTAATATCGCTACCGAAGATGCTGCGGCGGCGCTGATTAAGGCTGGCGCAGATGCGCTTAAAGTCGGGATTGGTCCGGGGTCTATTTGCACGACGCGGATTGTCGCCGGGGTCGGGGTGCCCCAACTCACTGCGCTCATTGATGTCTGTAAAGCTGCCAACAAAGCCGGCATTCCGGTGATTGCCGACGGCGGTATTAAATATTCTGGCGATCTGGCCAAGGCGCTCGCAGTTGGTGCAGATGTTGCCATGATAGGCTCGCTCTTTGCTGGCGCGAGCGAGACGCCGGGGGATGTGTTCCTTTATAAGGGGCGCTCTTATAAATCATACCGGGGCATGGGGTCCGTAGGGGCTATGGCGCGAGGGTCTGCGGATAGATATTTCCAAAAAGACGTTGCCGATACCATGAAACTCGTACCCGAAGGCATTGAAGGTCGTATTGGGTTCAAAGGCCCGGTTGCTCCGATTATTCATCAATTATTAGGTGGCGTTCGTGCCGCTATGGGCTATACGGGTTCTGCGGATATACCCACGTTTCACGAGAACTCGGAATTTGTTCGCATCACCAATTCAGGCCTGCGGGAAAGCCACGTCCACGACGTCGCTATCGCCCGTGAAAGCCCGAATTATTCTGAACAGAAATAGAGAAGCAACACAATGAGACATGGTGGACGCATTCAGGCCGCGATAGAGGTTTTGGAAGACATAATTGAGAGACGCACACCTGCGGCTCATGCTCTGCGGGATTGGGGTAAGGCACATAGGTTTGCTGGCTCCAAAGACCGGGCCTGCATTGGCGGCATCGTGTTTGATGCGCTGAGGAGGAAATCTTCTACATTATGGAGAATGGGGTTTGACGACGAAGAAGATACAGGCGCGGCGCGGGCGCTGGTGCTGGGCACCATGGTTTGGGGTTGGGACGAGAGCGTAGATAGCCTAACGACGACATTCACCGAAGACGACCACGCACCTGCGGCTTTGACCAAGGACGAAATTGCCGCCTTACAAGGCGGGCGGGATTTAGTCATGGCACCGGACTGGATACGGGCTGATATACCCGAATGGATATGGCCTGCATTCACCAATAATTTCGGCGACAATGCTGTGGCCGAGGGGCAAGCTATGCTGGCGCGGCCACCTCTGGATTTGCGGGTTAATACGCTCAAGACCAACCGTAAGGCGGCTCTCGCCAAGCTGAAAGACTTTGGCGGTGTGGCGGCTGAATTATCCCCTGTTGGCGTGCGTATCAAAGCGGGCACAAAACTTGACCGTCTACCCAATATTCAATCCGACCCCGTATTTCTTATGGGCGAGGTTGAGATACAGGACGAGGGTTCGCAAATTGTCTCTCTGATGGTCGATGCCAAGCCGGGTGAAACTGTGCTGGATTACTGCGCGGGCGGCGGCGGCAAGACTTTGGCGCTTGCGGCTGATATGAACAACGAAGGCAAGATATACGCTTACGACATAGATAAGCGCAGGCTTGCGCCGCTTTACGCACGAACACAGCGGGCAGGGGCGACCAATGTTGAGGTGGTGCAACCGCCCCAGAACAATTTGAAAAAACACCGTGGTTCCATGGATCGGGTTTTGGTCGATGCGCCGTGTACGGGGTCTGGCACTTGGCGTCGGCATCCGGACGCAAAATGGCGGTTGTCGCTCTCGACGCTGGAACTGCGTATGGCTGAGCAAAAAACTGTGCTTGACCAGGCCAAGCAATATGTGCGGCCTGATGGGCTTTTGATATATGTGACTTGTTCATTATTTGCAGAAGAAAATGAGGGGCAGGTTTACGCATTCCTTGAAGACAATAAAGATTTCGAATTGCTATCGTCCGGCGAAGTTTGGGAAGATAGAATTGGCACTAAAAAGGCTATGCCGTGGTCCGAGGATGGTTGCACCCTAACCATGACCCCGGCGTCTACGGATACGGATGGGTTCTTTTTAGCCGTTATGCGCAAAATTAAGAAAGAAGAGTAATGACAACTCACACTCATACTGGTCACCACGAAAAAGTCTTGATTATAGATTTTGGTTCCCAGGTCACAAAATTGATTGCTAGGCGGGTGCGCGAGAGCGGTGTTTATTCCGAAGTGCATCCTTATAATAAAATCACAGACACCCTATTGGCGGATTTTGAACCGGGTGCAGTTATTTTGTCCGGTGGCCCCAACAGTGTTGGCGGCGCGAGCAGCCCGCGTGTCCATGATGCCGTATTTGACTTAGGTGTTCCTGTTCTCGGGATTTGTTACGGGCAGATGGCTATGGTTGACCAGCTTGGTGGGTCTGCCGAAGCGGCAGACGAGCGCGAATTTGGCCGTGCAAGTTTAGAAATTATCAAAGACAGTCCGTTATTTGCGGGTATCGGCGATGTCGGCTCCGAGCATATAGTCTGGATGAGCCACGGCGACCGGGTCAATAAATTGCCGGACGGGTTTGAAATTATTGCGCGCTCACCAAATGCCCCCTTTGCGGCCAGCGAAGATGCTAAACGCAAATTTTATAATGTCATGTTCCACCCCGAAGTCGCCCATACGCCTATCGGGGCGCAATTGCTCAAAAACTTCACTCACACTATTGCAGGGCTGAAAGGCGACTGGACTATGGCGGCGTTTAAAGACGAAGCCATTGCCGCCGTTCGTAAGCAGGTCGGGGACGGTAAAGTCATTTGCGGCCTTTCCGGCGGGGTCGACAGTTCCGTAGTGGCAGTCTTGTTGAATGAGGCCATTGGCGATCAATTGACCTGTGTGTTCGTAGATACAGGTATGATGCGCAAAAACGAAGCTGAAGAAGTAGTTTCAATGTTTTCAAAGCATTATGACATTAAACTAATTCATGTAGATGCGGAAGATCAGTTTTTAAACTTGCTGGAAGGCGTCTCTGACCCAGAAAAAAAGCGCAAAATAATTGGCAAAACTTTTATTGATATTTTTGAGAAACAAGCCAAAAATATTGGGGGAGCCGATTTCCTTGCCCAAGGCACGCTCTACCCTGATGTCATCGAAAGTGTATCATTCGACGGCGGCCCATCTGTGACCATCAAGTCCCATCACAATGTTGGCGGCCTACCAGAACGCATGAATATGGCGCTAGTAGAGCCTCTGCGTGAACTTTTTAAGGACGAAGTACGGGACTTAGGGCGGGAGCTGGGATTGCCGACAAGCTTCGTAGAGCGCCATCCATTCCCAGGACCTGGCCTAGCTATTCGTTGTCCGGGTGTCATAACCAAAGACAAGCTTGATCTGTTGCGCGAGGCTGATGCGGTCTACCTTGACCAAATAAAAAAACACGGTTTATACAATGAGATATGGCAAGCTTTTGCGGTGATATTACCTGTTAAAACCGTTGGCGTTATGGGCGATGGCCGCACTTATGAATATGCTTTGGCACTGCGGGCTGTGACCTCGTCCGACGGTATGACCGCAGATTATTACCCCTATAGTCACGAATTCCTGGGCGAAACCGCCACCCGCATCATCAACGAAGTGCAGGGCGTCAACCGCGTAGTGTACGACATCACGTCAAAACCACCTGGGACAATTGAGTGGGAGTAGGCCTGTAGGGTGGATTAGGCTCTTTGCCGTAATCCACCTTTGGAGTGTGCCGCACGGTGGATTACGCGCAAGAGGCGCTAATCCACCCTACAAGATAACTAATTTTTCAGTGAATTAACTTTTTCCCCGCCAATCACGTGGTTTTTCCCCGCAATCCTTACCGCCTGATTCAGAGAATTTAAACATCGTTTTGCTATGTTCATCATAAGCGCCAAAGAGCGCAAACTGGTGAATGGAAAATATTGTGAACTTTCGGATTTTATATCTGATACCTATCATTGCTGTGTTAGCAACTGGAACGGGCTTAGTTAGCGCGAAACCGGCTAAAACTGCCGTAATGTTGGAGATTATAGACGGAGACACCGCATTTGTTGTCGATAAGACCAACAATGCTGCGTGGTGGGTCGTTGGCGAATGCCGCCGCCCCATCCCTGTGGAACCGCGTAAGAACTCACAAAAAAATATTGGGAAAAACTCAATAAATACAATAACTTCAAAGATTATCCGTAACAATACCCGGATTGGAAGTCGCCAGATTGTGCTGAAACAACAATTTCGTTTCACATTTCAAACAAATCAGGCAGGCACACCAAACGGGTTATTTTCCACACCTATCATAAACGTCGAGGTCTATAATTCCTTGCGTGGTGGTTGGTCTGCTGTACCCGTTAGGCAAAATGCCCAATGCGCGTATGATGCGACCTGCCGCCAGCGCATGGAAGCCCCAGAGTGCTAAGGCGCTCTTCATCACATAACGGTTTTAGCCGCTTGAAAAAACTGAGTATTTTCTTGGTTAGCACTTTGCTTTGCCTGTTCACAATATTCTCACCACTAGCATATGGGCAGGATGGCGAAACGCAAAACCCTCTCGTTAATGTAGAGAAACCTGTACTTTTAGCTGAACTTATTCCTGAATTTAAGGTGACGCTAGAGGGTGAAGTCTTGGAAACAGAGGTTAGCCGGGATGCGAACGGCACCTTATTGGTACGGGCAGAGCCGATTTTTACCGGATTAAATGATATATTTGAATACGATGTCGAGGGCGGCGTCTTGGTGGTGCAGCGTTCCCAAGACGGTGTGGTCATGGAGCTTTACACCGATACGGGCATTGTTAAAGCCAATGGCAAGGCTCTCGGTAAGCTTAAGCAATACGGCCAGATTAGCGTTGGTAGCATTAATCTAACCCCCAACGCCATAGCCGTGATGTCTGGTGCTATAGGTAAAATAGACGCAGACGAGAACAAAATCGACTTTAACCTCGATCCGCGCCTGAAAGTCGCAACCGGGTTTGAGATTTTTGTAGAGGACATACCACTGGGCAATCTGGAGCCAGGGCCAAAAGCTATTGGCTCCGTGATGTTGCTACCGCTTCGTCCCATAGCCAAAGAGCTTGGCCACACTGTCCAGATTATTGACGGCGGAGCATCTATCCGGGTGAAGCGGGCGCAGGACAGCGCCGTGTTCGAGCTTAATCTTGATACCGGACTTGTGAAACTTAACGATCGTCCGGTTGGTGTCTCCAAAGACGTGACCTATTTCGATAAAATAAATCTATTATTACCGCTCGGCACAATCGAAGCTCTCACCGGCGTCCATGTGAGTGTGGAAGGCGGATCGCGGATTAATATCTCGTTAGATGCGCGCCTTAAGGGTGCCGTACAGCCAACGGCGAAAATCAATGAAGTTACCAAAGAAACCCCGTTCACTCTGGAAACCATCCAACTTCATACCGGAACCGATACCATTAATACGGTAGATGTTGATTTTCGCGTCAAAGGTTTTAACGGGCGAATGCGCTACGAAATCCCCGACCTCCCGACAAATGCGCGGGAGGCACAGCCGTCCTGGTTATCCCTCGATTACGCTCATGTTAAGGGGGGGTACGGCTCTCTTGGTGATTTATCCACCGATCTTCGTCAACTGGACGGGGTCGGTCTTCGCCGTATTAGGGGGATAAGTTATGCCAAGGAGAGCGATAAAGGTCGCTGGGCTTTGGCAGCAGGGGTGCCGACATCTGGATCTACCAAAATTAGCGAAGATCAAAGCCGCCTGAAGTTTTCAGGGTTAACGGCTGGCGCCCGCTATGCCAGTAAAGACGGCTGGGAAGCCGGGCTTTCGGTTAAATCGGACGGGCTGAGTGATGACAAAATGGCGGTGTTATCTGCAATAAGTGGTCGCCTTGGGCGCAAACGCGACAAGAAGTTAAAATGGAATGTTCAGGCTGATGTCGGGTATTTTAACGGCGCGGCCAGAGAAAAATCCGTAGATGTGCGCACTAATATTGATGCCCGCTACGCCGTTAGTAAGAAAATAAATGTTGATGTATTCGCGTCTTATGACGGTGCTGAATTTCAGCGCTCTGACCTAGACGCAGAACAATTGGCGCAACAGGAAAATATCGATACAGGTGGCAGTACTGAAGATGAGCAATTTGTGCCAGACACCCGAAAACGCGGGCAAGACTTTGCTAGTTACGGCGCTGCGGTACAGATGACGGCTGGCAAAACTTTGGGGCCTTTTGAACGTCCGGCTATTTCCGCACGCTATGGCCACACGCAAAGTGGTGTGTTTTCTAAAAATGGTAATGATACATCTACGGATACATATGGGGTTTCCGTCAATACATCCTTGCGTAAAATTGGCACCAATATTTCAGCAGACTATACGGCCTATACACAAAAACTGGCAGACGGTAGCACCGAAACAGGTGATCAGCTAACGGCGCGCATATACCAAGACACAAAATACATGACCGCGCGCGGACAATATACATCGAACCGTAAGGGCAGTGCAGCACGTATTAACAGGTTTGATGCGCAATTAACCGCCAAGCCCTATAATCTAAGCCTGCCCAAGGACGCGGTCTTGTCTATTTCCCCGTCTATATCTGGCTCGTGGAGCAAAGATAATAATTTTACACGCGGCGGTGTTGTGGCCAATTTAAACTCTGGACAATTACTGGGCAAGAAGACAAAATTGACGGCTAGCATGGGGATATTACAGAGCTTTTCTGGGCAAGCCACTGATAAGTCTGACAAATTTCTTACGGTGTCTGTAGGGCGAGAGCTTAGGATCAATAAAAATCTGTCCATGGGGCTGTCTTACCGCAATAACTTACAAGGCGATCAACGGCTTGGTATATTCTTGGATGGTCGGTTTGATTTCAACGAAAAGCGTAAATTCCGCGCCAGTGATGAAGGGCGCGGCGTGCTTAAGGGCAGGGCGTTTCTAGATAAAAACCGCGACGGTATCAAACAAGAAGACGAGCCAGGCATTGGCGGGGCGCTCATTCGGGTGCGGCAATCAAGCATGAGTTTGCGCACCGATGCGGCTGGCTATTTCACTATTCAAAACATCAAGGTTGGCATCCATGAATTGCAAATAGATGGGCGTAGTCTACCGCTTGGTTATAGTTTGGCGGAAAATGTTTCGACCAAAGCCAGTATTCATGATGGTCATATTACGGATTTACTTTTGCCTATCGTGCAGCGCGGGCAAATTCGCGGCTTTGCCTTTATTGACGAGAACGGCGACGGTGCCCATAATAAAGGCGAAAAACGCCTAGAGGGTGCGCGCTTGTCGCTCACTGATACTGCGGACGCGGGCAATCATTTCGAAATATATGCGACTAGTTTCGGGCAATATGCATTCGATGATTTGCCGTCCGGCGAATATGAATTGGCCATTACGAAAACCAATTCACCGCTGGGCGACCCGTCTCACAAGCCAGTCATCATCAATCTGGCCGAGGCAGAAGACCTCATGGCCCGGATCAATATAGCCGCCATTTCAACTGATACAGTACAAATGGCCGGGCAGAATTCTGAACCCAAAAACACTTTGGCAAGTGGAGTAGGGGGCAGGGTAGGAGAGCAGGGAGAGGAAATCCCGCCGCCGGACATTGGTGATGAAAACATCATTGTGGTCAGCCCGGCGCCGTAATTTTTCTTCACCCATAATTGGGCGCTCTCATTCACTAAACTAAGGCGGTCTCGCAAGAGACCGCCTCTTTTTTGAAGTCAGTGTGCATTAACAACGATTAACATGCAAGGTCATGAAGGCTAGGTCATCAATCATACATTTTAAGCGACTGGATCACGCGGCTCTTAGAAAACGATGGTACGCTAGATAAGGCTCAAATTATTGCCATCCATGCAGATGGTTCACAGCACGGTTACACACCGCCGTTAAAAAGTAAATTGGTCAAGACAATTGGACGGTTTAATTAAACTCAAGTAAAAGGCGCATAATTTATATTATGAGAACTTTATAGATTGATATTTATTCTACTTTGTTGATATTTGTGATAGTTTTAATATCATGCCGTCAAATGCCGGCCCGTGTTTCCCTGTGAGTTCTGATGTTAGGGTTTTGTAATCCATGTCGATGTGCAGGTTTGTGAAGATGAGTTTTTTGGTTTGTGTGTGGGCGCCCCAGTGTAGAGTTTTATCCATATGAGCATGGGTTGGGTGTTTGTGATAGCGTAGCGCGTCAACGATCCAAGTATCGAGGCCTGTGAGCCGCTCCAGCGTATTATCACCGATGGAGTGCACGTCTGGTGAATATGCCAGCTTGTTGCAGAACACAAACCCGAAAGCATTGATATTACCGTGACCGACTTCAAAAGCTGAAACGGGTAAATCACCACCTGGGCCTGAAATCATAATCTCGGAACCGTCCTTAATTAAATCTTGTAAATCAAGAATTGGCGGATGTACGCGGCCAACAGGTTTTTCGAAGCAATATTTAAAGCGGTGCAATAAATCGTCTTTGGTATCTTGTCCCATATAGGTCTTTATTCGTGCCCCTTGGCGGTATGCTATGGCGCGCAAATCGTCTATACCGTGGGTTTGATCGCCGTGGTCATGAGTATAGAGCACGGCGTCAATGTGCTGTGTATTCGCGTCTAATAACTGATTACGCAGGTCTGGAGCGGTGTCTACGAGCACGATAGTGCGCTCATTTTCAGGCGGTATTGCCCCCTCGCCCTCACCTTCCCTAGTTTGCCAATATTCAACCAATAAAGAGCAACGCCTGCGTATATTTTTTGGCTCTTCAGGGTCACACGCGCCCCAATCGCCGCCGACACGCGGCACACCGCCGCTAGAACCACACCCAAGTATGGTGATTTGTAGATTATGTTTCATCTATGGGCCTTTTTGCCTTGGTAAACAGGTTGAAAAATGCATCTGTTGTCCGCTGTGCCGTCTCCTCAAAGCTCCAGCCTTTCAACAATGCCAAGTCTTCTGCGACCCGCACGACCCATGCAGGCTCGTTACGGCGGCCACGATGGGGCATCGGGGCTAAATACGGGCAATCAGTTTCAATTAACAGCCTATCTTCCGGTAAAGACTTGGTTATTTCACGTAACTCATGGGCATTTTTAAAGGTCAAAATCCCGGATATGGAGAAATACAACCCCAAATCAGCCGCCCGTGCGGCAAGTTCTGCCCCGCCCGTATAGCAATGCAACAGTGCCGGAAACGCGCCTTTTTGCATTTCGGATTCCAGCAAATCTGCCATTTGTGTATCGGCATTCCTGCTATGGATAATCAAGGGCAATTGTGTTTCGCGTGCCGCGTCAATATGCGCGCGGAAATTGGCGTATTGGTCGTCGCTATCCGAGTAATTGTAGTGAAAATCAAGACCGGTTTCACCAATGCCGATAACTTTATTATGCTTACTTAAGTCAATGATTTCACTAGCTTTTATATCTGGGTTTTCACGCGCTTCATGGGGGTGTGTACCGACGGACGCGTACATATTATCATAGCGTTTGGCGACAGAAAGCACATCAGCGAAGTCCGAAACCTTGCAACATATATTTAACATAGTCGTGATGTTGGCCGCATGGGCACGCGCAACAACCTCGTCCAAGTCATCGGCGAATTGTTCACCGTGCAAATTTACATGGCTATCGACTAACATTTGGCTACTAACATTATATGGGCGCTCCAATTTGCATCATGCCTTGCAGCAATACATTTTTCTTATTCATGTTCAGCCCAGCTCCTGCTAGGCGCATATTGTCTAACTGTTTGCGGATGTCGGCCCATTGGTCTGGAGAACGACCGAGTGCTATAGGTTCAAACGCGCCGCTCCACTCCCCTGTTGCCGCGTAAATAGCCTGTGCGTGCAAGGTAGATTCCAGTCCGTCCCAAAATAAATCATAGCTGATTTTATTTTTCGCAAGCGCCAATGTGTCCGATATTGAGTGTAGCAATTGAGGGTTTTGCCGGGGAAAACCGCGCAAAAACCGCTCAAGTGGTTTAAGAACATCATTAGCATTCTGGACATAGGAAAATGCTTTTCCGGGCGCACCGTTGGCAAGATGCACGGCAGCTTCTACATCACCAGCGTCCGCATTGGTACGCTGGGCAAGCCATGAGCGTAGTTCCGTATCGTGTACCGGCCTGAGCGGGAGGTTCAAACAGCGCGAACGGATGGTTGGCAATAACCGCCCCGGCGCACCTGACAGCAAGATAAGCAGCGCTTTCTCTGGTGGTTCTTCTAGGGTTTTTAAAACCGCATTGGTGGCGTTACGGTTCATCTCGTCGATACTATCGATGAGACAGACCCGCCAGCCCCCCTCAGACGCTTTGCGCGAGAAAAAATCACTGATTTTACGCGCCTCGATGATCGGTATTTCGGCGCGTAATTTTTTGGTCTTTTGGTCATAGGGGCGACGGATCAACAAAAAGTCACCGTGTCCGAGCGACTGTACCCGCTGTGCAACCGGGTCGGATTGCGGTATATCCAAAGCGCCGTCCGTTTCCGGGGTGCCGCCCAACACTCTACGGATCATGCGGTAAGCCAATGTGGCCTTACCAATACCTGTGGGGCCGTTCAGTAGCCAAGCATGGTGCAAGGTATTATTTGCGAACATAGAAGCAAATTTAGCCTCCTCTTGCGCATGTCCAACTAGGGAATACACATCCCTTGGGCGCGGGCATCCATCTGCCCGGTCGGCTTCGGGCAGCATGTCTGAACTTGCTTTAGCCAAGGCGTAACCCCGCAAAACGCTGCATCAAAATATGCTTGATCTGGGTTTCAATACCGTCTCTCGATGCAGCCGCATCAACGGTGCGAAAGCGATCAGGATTATGCTTGGCAATATCTAAAAAAGCCTTTTGTAACACTTTATGAAACGCCAAATCTTCGGTGTCAAAACGGGATAAATCTTCACCGCGTGATTTTACCCGTCGCTGGGCAAGGATAGGGTCAATATCAAACAAGATGGTCAAGTCCGGCTTGAACCCCTGCATAACCACTGCGTCTATAGCCGCAACTTGCTCACGGCCTAACCCTCGCGCATAACCTTGATAGGCCATTGAGGAATCGCTGAACCTGTCGCAGAGAACCCAGACACCCCGCGCCAAAGCAGGCTTAATCAATTTCTCCACATGGTCGAGCCTTGCCGCATACATGAGCAATAATTCGGTCAAGCCAGACCAGCGCTCGTGGGAGCCGCTAAGCACCAAATCCCGGATAGCTTCGGCACCGAATGTTCCGCCTGGCTCACGGGTGATAACCACTTCGATGCCAGCATCTTCCAGGGCAGATTTTATCCTCGCCGCTTGGGTGGTTTTGCCCGCGCCTTCGCCGCCCTCTAGTGTGATAAATTTTCCGGTTTCCATATCTATTCTCCACGTATTTTTCGGAGCAATGATGCCGTCATGCGTCCGAATATAGATTTGCGCGCAACATCCTCTCCCGCAAGCAAGGCCACAGTTTTGTCCGGATGTCCGGGAGCCGTAACAATCATATCAGCAATGTGGGAATCTTTTGAAATTGGTGCTGGAATGGGGCTTTTGTATTTGATTTGGACTTTCATATTGGCTCGTAAAGGCTTGTGTAAACCAACAACAATATCGTCGCTGGCGACCAAGCTAACCGTTTCGCTTTTCCCCATAAAGACTGGTGCGGAACCAGCTTTTTCTCCTGCCTGAAATAATGAATACGTTTTAAACTCGCGAAAGGCGCTACGCATGATACGGCGCGATTCTGAACGGCGCGCAGAATTGGTCTCTAGCCCGTTAATCACAAATATTCTGCGCTGACCATTTTGTATGCCAGAGCCGACAAAACCAAATTTTGAAACTTTGGTATGTCCGGTTTTCAGCCCGTCAACGCCCGCTATACCAGAACCAAAGAGCGGGTTGCGGTTTGGCTGGGTGATGCCGTTCCAAGTAAATTGTTTTTCTCCGTATAATTTATACATTTCGGGATAAGCTTCTATGGTATGCTTTGCGAGCCGGACCAAATCATAAGCACTGATTTTATGCTCAGGATCCGGCCAGCCTGTCGAGTTGACGAAATGTGCGCTGTCAAGTCCAAGCTCTTTGGCCTTGGCGTTCATAAGGTCGGCAAATGCGGCCTCGCTTCCCGCAATGCCCTGCGCCAGAACAATACAAGCATCATTGCCGGACTGCACGATCACACCGCGCAGTAAATCCCGGACTTTCACCATGGAATTAGGCTTGAGGAACATGGTTGAGGAGCCGGACTTTGTGCCACCGCGTGTCCAGGCATCTACACTGACGGTTAATTCATCATCTAAAGAGAGCGCGCCGGACTTAATCCGGTCAAATACAATCGTCGCTGTCATGATTTTGGTCATAGAGGCCGGGAACATAGGTTCGCGGGCATTTTTCTCAAACAAGACTTCACCGCTTTCATAGTCGAGAATAATCAGATGGGTAGCAGGGGTTTGAAACTCACTACCCGTTTGACCGTATGCAATTGGCGCGACACTTACCTGCAGTGCCAAAAACATTATATAAAAAAAGTATTTTATCATTCTCTATCCATAGCTGTGTTTAGTCCAAAAAGAAAGGCGCACTAAAAGTACGCCTTAACTCTCATAGTCAGATAGATTCGTCCAGATAGATTATTAATAAGCCACTTCTGGATTACTTGCCTGCTGCAATGCTTGTATAATTAACAGCAGGGATAAATTTGGCTTTGGCATATGTACCGTCATTTTTATCAGAAGCCATATGTATTGGGCCTTTGATGGTCAATGTTATCGGCCCATCTTCAATATTTCCGGTTGGTCGTGCTGGATTTTCAGCATTTTGGGGCAGTGAGTGCGGCTGTGTTGGTTGAGGTATCAGCGCTTGCGGCTTAGGCAAATTCGCTTGTGGTGGCGCTTGAAAATGCGGCTGTGTTTGAGTTTGTGGTTGTTGTACCAGTGGCAAGGCAACTGGTGCTGGTTTTGCACCCAAACCGCGCTTTGTACCCAAGTCACGTAAAGGGCGGTATTTTGGTAGATCCGCAACAATTTCTGGAGTTGGTGCTGGTTTTAACCGTGGGCTATTAACGGATTTAGGCAATCTAACAGGTTTGCTATCCGTCGCATTTGGATCGGCTGGCCCGGCGTATTGAACCCGCACCTGCCCGAGACCCGATTCGAACAAACCAAGTTGGTTTGCAACAGCACGACTTAGATCAATTATCCGGTCGCCAACAAAGGGGCCGCGATCATTAACACGGACTTTCATGGATTTTCCGGTCTCCACATTCGTGACCATGACCATAGAATTTAGCGGCAGTGTTTTATGGGCGGCGGTGATGCCGTCCATATCATAGGTTTCGCCATTAGCAGTCAATTTGCCGTGAAACTTTGGCCCGTACCATGATGCAGTACCGACTTTGTCATAGTGAGGCTGGTGCTTGGGCGTATAACGTTTTCCGAAAATGGTGTAAGGTTTGCCAACCCTCTGGTGGGCATATAATTCCGCATCGACACTTCTCATATCAAATTTTGGCGCAGAATAATTAGGCAGCATTGGTAGGGCTTGGCTTACAGGGCTTTCAAGAGGTCGCACAGGCGCCGGTGTCACTGCGCGCGGCATCATTGCTTTAGGTGATGCACTTGCATATGGCGTCGTTAGCGTGGCTTGCTGGTGAATACCTTGGTCAATTTTATAGGTAATCGGCGCACCCTGTGCCATCATTGTGCCGGAAGTTGTACTACAGGCACCTAACCCAAATGTGGTCAGGCCGATTATTACTGTAGCGCCCAGTTTTACCAATCTGTTTAATTTCAAATCCGTCATTGTCTTCCCACTTATCAAATAGACCAAGAGAATTTCCATTGGCCTGAATTAAAAAAACGCGGGCTTTGGCACCCGTTCTTCCTCGATTAAGTGTGAACATAATTCAGTAACTTTAAATCCGCGTTATAAGTTACGCTTAAAAAGTGTTTGATTTTCTAGCTTAACCCCATCTTGGCAAAGAGGGTTTGCCAATCGTTAACGCCATGAACGGGGCAAACTTGCCCCCTACCCTCACGGCTCCTTTCCTTATGAAATAGTTTGTAAAAACTGTATCAATGGGCTTGCGTAAGGGCGTGAGCCTTGCTAACCCGCCTTGCACAATCACAACATTGTATTTCTGCGGAGAGGTGGCAGAGTGGTTGAATGCACCGGTCTTGAAAACCGGCGTGCGTGGAAGCGTACCGGGGGTTCGAATCCCTCCCTCTCCGCCATTTATTTTCAATTACAGTATTTAACGAATAATCATTACCGAGTTAAATGCGTGTTGTAGTACATAATATGCGACACTGGATTGGAAAAACCTGCGGAAGCCTTTTACGGAACTGTCGGCCATTACGATGACTGAAAAGTCTTTGCCGCGTTCAATGATGACTTCTTCGGGGTTACCGACTTCTGTCCAGGCATCCACCACCTCAACGCCTGCACCTTCTATGGCAGCACGGGCTTTGGCTATGGCCTCTTCGGCCTCGGGAAGTTGTTCTTCTGTCTCGGCAACCGATAAAAGTGATACCGGGCATTGGCAACGCGAGGCCAGGATAGCGTCTTGGCGGGCGGCTTCGATGGATTTTTCATCGTTGACGCAGATGAGATGTCCATGGTTTTCTTCGATTTCGCGCGCCAATAATACCGTGCCGTGATGTTCGGTAACTACGGTGCGGGTGGTACTCCATTTAATTTTGCCGCGCACATTTTTTGCGCCGCGACCATGCATGGCAAGAATAGTCAAATCATAATAATTCAGTTCACATTCGTCCAAAATACCTGCCGCCGTATTGGGCGCCATCATCAATTTTAGGGCAATATGTGTACCATTTTTATCGGTATAGGTTTTCATTGTATCGCCGACAGGGTCACCGTAAGCGCGCTTGCGCGTGTCTTCTTCTTTCCAGTCGCCACCTAGAAAGCCAAGTTCAATCAACTGGTCACGGGCTATTTTAAGGGCGCGCATACCGGGCAGTTCAATCCCCCATTCGACCATGTTTTGCCGTGCCAGGCCAACGCCAGACTTCATGCCTTTATCAAGGGGACGCACATAGAGTAGCGTGATGTCGGCGTCATTGCCCTGCCCTATTTTAACGGCATATTTCAAGCCGCGCTTGGATTCTTCGGATCCGTCAATACAGATTAGAATGTTAAAGCGATCCGGCCCTTCTTCAAGAACCGCATCTGGGTCGTCAGTAAATAATGCCTCGCGCATGGCAAACTCCTTTAGCTCTATAATCCTATAGCAGGCCAGTAGAACATCGCAAAGGCCAGCAAGATGATTGTAGACATAATCACCATTTTCCACCCAACTTTCAAGAAGTCTGTGGTTTTTAAATATCCCGACGCATAAACAATTGTACAGGCGGGGGTGCCGATGACCGTAAGATAGGCAAATGCCGACGAAATAGCCGTGATATAGCCAAGGATAAGCGGGCTTTCCCCGGCGGTTGTCGCCATATTGAGTGAGATTGGGCCAAGAACCGCCACTGCGGCTCCGTTCGACATGGTATTAGTCACAAGGGTCGTGAGAACCGACACGGACGCATAGAGGCCAATACCGCTATCCATACCGCCCGGAAGGTGGCTAATAAAATTATCCGCAACCCAAAGCGCCGCCCCTGTGTCTTTCATCTGGATACCTAGAGAGATCGCAGCCGCATACAGCCAAACCACGCCCCAGTTAACCCCAGTGTTCAAATCTTCCCAACGCACAAGCCCAAGCACCATATAGGTGACAGCACCAAGAAGTGCGATTGTCCCCAGACCGATTTCGCTTGAGAAGAATATCCAGCCCAAAAGCGTGGCGAAAAACACCATAATGGCAATCCAGTCACTGGATTTCATCGCGCCTTCTTTTTCCACAATCGTGCGTAATTTTACCACGGCGCGGGTTAAGTGTTTGTGTTCTGGCTTAAAGGTGAAAAACAAAATACCGATAACGAACGGCAATTGCGCCAAAAACACCGGATAGCAAACTTTTATCCAATCCACATAGCTGACTAAATATTGTTTGGTCGCCTCGTCGCCATTGTAGAAAAACTCTTTCCAATAGCCAATCATAATGGCGTTTCGGGCGCCGCCAGACGGGGTTCCAATGCCCGCAATAGAGCAACCGTAGGCAATGGAAAACAAGAGTACGGCGGCAAGCCCGCGTACTTTCTTGGGATCGTCAGACGTTAATGTAATTAAGATAATTGCGACAGGCAACATCATGGCCGCCACAGTATGCTCACCGATCACCGAGGCCATAAGGCCGGAGACCAGCGCTATGCCTACGGCTACGTTTAGGGTTCTCGTCCCTGTCATACGCACGATTAAGTAGGCTAATCGCTTGTCTAGTTTCTGTTTAACAATAGCCACTGCCAGCATCAATGATCCCATAATGAACAAGACGGAATCGCTCATCAGGGATTGAGCGACTTGCTTGGAATCGACGCCTTTTAGCATCAATATCTGAGCTATGACAATCATGAAAGCCACGGCGGGAAGCGGTACAGGCTCGGTCACAAACAAAATTACCGCGACCACGGAAATCACCAATACGGTTTTTCCCGCATACGTCAGGCCGTCTGGAACTGGGGCTAAGTGAAGTAAAATCCCGACAACAAATGCGAATATCAGCCAGCGTTTTTCTCGAAGAAAATAGCCCATGCTGCGCAGGTTGCGTGTGCCGCGTAAACGAAAGCGACGTGAACGTCTGGTCGTAAATAAAGCCATGATGGTCTCTTAAGGATTTATGCCCTTAGATGGCAGAGTGTTAAAACAAAATTGGTCGAGGCAGTTAGGCGTTTACGTATAAAACATCAAGTGTAGACGACATAAAAATATAAAATAACCCGCCGAAGAAACTCCGGCGGGTAATAAATTAGAGGCAGTGCGTGAAGCTATTTGCCGAATTTCATTTTCCAGCCAAATGTAGCTTCGTACTGTTTCATTTCAGCCGTTAGCGAGTGGAACGGATTAGGCCCAAGCGGCGTAACTTCATTACCGGTAATTGCTGTATTAGGTGCATACATAAGCGCCAGTTCGAAGGAATGACGGTCATTGAATTTAAATTCGCCGCCAGCCGTTATATGAGATGTAACGACGCCAGGTGCCAATATATTCAAAGTGATGTCAGAACCACTTATTGGCTGGTCGTTAGTCGCATAACCGGCACGCAATGACCATTGATCGTTGGCACGCCATTCAACACCGACTTTAAAAATGTTAATATCGTCCCAACCAAATCCCGGGCCGCCCGCTGAGCCAAATGGCAACAAGACGTTTGACGGATTTGAAACAGAGCCAGCATCAGAATAATTGATGCGTTTATAATCAACATTAATTGTCAAATCGGGACTAACGTCTGCTGAGATGCCAATTTGATAATTTGACGGAATATCAAAATCCCCACCATCGGCAAACAAACCTGCATACTCGTCAAATTCGCTCATATCAATTTTAGTTTGATACATACCGCCAATACGGATATTTTCGGTTAAGGCAAATTCAACACCAATTTTACCGCCAAAACCAGTAGATTGACTTGAACCATTATTAGTCAAGGCAGCGGGGTTTGAAGTGGCACCACCAAATACGGCTAGGCCTTTTGCTTCAAACATTTGAAAAGCAAAAATTGGCGAAAGTCCAATCTTGAAATTGCCCATTTGCTTGGCGTAGCCAACAGAAATCAATGCTTGGCTCAAATTAATCCCCGTATCGCCGCCGCAAAACACACCATTGGGTGCCGGCACTTGAGGTGGTGTTTGCCCAAACAAGAATTGGCACGTTCCATTAGGAACATTTCTGTAATCGGTATTCATACCGCCGTTCGCTGCCATGGAAATACCCCATGACGACGTGTCATCAATTGCCTTAACAAAAGCAATGTTAGGAATACCAAACAGGTTTTCGGAAGACTTCACTTCTCCGACGGGTGTAAATGGCCCAACGCCTAGAGGGGCGCCTGCCCCGTCAAAGACGCCCGTGAACTTACGCTTCGGGCTAAATAAGGATACGGCTACAGCCAGTTCCGTCCCATTACCGACCATGCCGGCCGGGTTTACGATCAATGCCGTCGCATCGCGGCCATCAGCAACGCCTGCGCCGCCCATAGCTTTGTTACGTGCGCCTGCACCATGTGTGAAATAACCTTCGGTCGCGAATGCGTCCATGGCCATTAGGGACGTACCGCTTGCAAGCAATAGTCCCAAAGTGATTTTTTTCATCTGTCCGTTCATTGTAATGTCTCCCCTTTGTTGTGACATATATTGAGTGTTGTATTATTGTTTAGTGCAAAGGCGACCCTGCAAGCAAGGCCGCCTTTGCGGATTTAGGTATTTGGTTTTTTGTAGTTGCAAATATGCACTGGATTAAACCACACGCTCGATCATGAACATGAAAACATCGCCGTCCATCCAATGAGAAACCAGCTTGTTTCCTGTGGCTTTACAGAACGCTTCAAAATCTTTAACAGCACCCGGATCGGTAGAGGCTAGTTCAAGGTTTTGACCATTTTCCATGCCTTTAAGCGCCTTCTTGGCTTTCAGGATTGGGAGTGGGCAATTTAGTCCTTTGGTATCAAGGACAACATCGGGGGTAATATCAGACATAGAAACTCCTATAATTAGTCTGGGTTACATATAAAGATTAATATCGGAAGCTAAAGCGCTCTCCATCCAGGTGGCCGCGCCGCCCAGTTCAATTTCGTCGATCATGTTCTCAGTTTTCTTCTCAAACAGATCAATCGTCATTTGACAAGCAATCATACGTATATCGGACAGAACCGCCGCTTCACGCAATTCTTCAATAGAAGCAACGCCTTTTTTCTTGATCAAGTTTTTCATCATAATCGACGTACCAGCAGTTGCGCCCGGTATCATGCTGATCATGTTAGGCATAGCCATCTGCATACCGCCCATGGGCATACGCATGGACGCATTACCGAGTGTGGTCACGCCAAGGTTTAATTTTTTATCCAACAAACCCAGCCCGTAGAATGTGAAAAACATGGTCACCTCTACATCCATAGCAGCGGCGGTTGTAGCCAGAATAAACGGCGGGTAGGCCCAGTCCAATGTACCTTTAGTACAGATTATTGTCATTTTTTTGGCATTGCCAATATCCACGTCAGCCATGGTTATCTCCTTTATGTTAGGATTATCCCCTAATTATTTTATATTTGCATTAGCATTTGCTACATTAGTAATCACGCATATAAAGCATTGATAATGGTTTGTCTATGTTCAATTATCACGTTACTGTGACAGTAAATCAGGAATGAAATATGGCCGTATATATCGGTTCGGAAATATACCGGCGATCAGCTTTTGGCCATAACCACCCGCTCTCCTATGCACGGCAAGAATCTGTGCTTGACATATGCCGCATTCTTGGTTGGCTGGACGGTCGTAATTTCATCATCAGTCCAACGGCCGACCAAAGCACCCTCACCCGTTTTCATGATGCGGACTATGTGGAAGCGTTAAAGTCCGCCGACGCGCTCGGATCGGTCAGTGTCGATGTACGCAAGAGATATAATTTTGGCACTATGGAAAATCCCTTGTTCAAGGGCGTTTTTGCGCGTGCCGCCACAACGATTGGCGGGTCAATACAAGCTGCCAAGCAAGCCCTAGCTGGCAAAACCGCCTTCCACCCCTCCGGCGGCACCCACCACGGTTTGAAAGATCGCGCCCACGGGTTTTGCTATTTCAACGACCCGGTCTATGCGATTTTGACATTGCTAGACGCCGGGTTAGAACGCATATTATATGTGGACATAGATGCCCACCACGGCGACGGCGTTGAGGCTGCATTTTTGGATGACAAACGCGTCACCACCCTATCCGTACACGAAGAAAACCGTTGGCCCTATTCTGGCAAAATGGAGAACAACGCGCCGGGATGCATCAACTTGCCTGTCCCCCAAGGCCTCAATGATAGTGAATTTCTCTATATTAATAACAATTTGATTCGCCCGACCTGCGAAAACATAAAACCTCAAGCCATCGTTATCACCTGCGGCGCCGATGCCTTGGAGGCCGACCCGCTCTCAAAAATGGCCCTGAGCAATGGGGCGCTTTGGCAATCTGTCTTGGATATGCAACAGAAAACACCCCATCTCGTCGTGCTTGGCGGCGGCGGTTATAATCCATGGACAACCGTGCGCACTTGGGTGGGTCTCTGGGGATTATTAAACGGCAATAAATTCCCGGAAATATTGCCACAAGACGCGCAAAAAATACTTGCCCGTTTTGATAGCGACTTGATAGATGAGGAAGACAGATTGCCAGAGTGGATCACAAAATTGGAAGATAAAAAAGCGACCGGAGAGATACGCGGCGAAATTAAGCGGCGGATTAACGTAATTCTGAAAACCTAATTTCTACACAGTCCCTAGGTCTCTCCTTACCCAAGTATCCCGCAAAATTTAAGCACCCAATAAGCCGCAATAAAGAACTGCACCAAGAAAAAGAAGAACCGCACCTGCACGGCAATAATGCTTGTGGAAAGCACGTGAACGACCGTCTGTAATAGGCGCGCGCCCAGAAAAATTACCGCTAAACCATTGGTCACCTCGGTTTGCCCTGTGGCGATTGCGTACAGTAAAACACCACCATAAACCGGGAAAAATTCATACATATTGGCATGCGCCCGCACCAGCCTGCGTGAGAAGTCTCCGGCATCTTCACCTGTCGGTGCAAAATCATTGGCTTTTTTCGTGCCGTTAAGCGTCAGCGTCGTGCGAAGCCCCGCCAAGATTAGTAAAAGCACCAAAAACAATCCTATAAAGCCGAGCAAAGCCATATGTGTTGATGATAAAGCATTCATAATAATCCCCTAGTTTTTGTTTATAGGGCGGTGATAGCAGAAAATCGGCACTTTTCAAAGCTACAAATTTGTATGCTAGAGTATCCATTATGGTCAAGTCTGTTTTTTGGCCATTTTTCACTATAGGGGGCGCGGCTCGCAGAGCGATACAGCCGTAACCTGATGACTATCGTCTATTGGCTCTCGGGCGTAGTGACAACAATACCGTCAATATCGTCCGTCACCAGAATTTGGCAACATAACCGCGAATGTTCCTGCACCTCTTCGGCGAAGTCGAGCATGCTTTCTTCCATATCGTCTTTAGGTTTGAGTTTACCCGCCCATGCGTCGTCTACATAAACATGACAGGTGGCACAGGCACAAGCCCCGCCGCAGTCCGCATCAATGCCGGGGATCATATTGGCAACGGCCACTTCCATGATAGATTGTCCCGCTTTAGCTTCGACCTCTCGTTTAGTGCCTGCTTGGTCGATAAAAGTAATTTTAGCCATGATGTCTCCGAATAGTGTTAGTATCAAAGCGTATGTAATCAGGGAAATTTAAATTGCAAGTGCTTTGCGGCACTTGCAACACATAGCCGCACTATCCTATCAAGGTGTATGAATAGAATCGTTAAAACCGTAGATTTAGCCGACGAGACCGCGACACAAGCTCTGGGGGCCTGGCTCGCGCATTCTTTGCGCGCCGGAGATATTATATTGCTAAAAGGCGATTTGGGTGCCGGCAAGACCTGTTTGGCACGCGGGTTGATTTGCGCGTTTATGGGGGATACCGAGGTTCCTAGCCCGACCTATACATTGGTTCAAACCTATACCGCGCCAAAATTCGAGGTCTGGCACTTTGATCTTTACCGCTTAAAGAACGAAGTTGACGTTTGGGAATTGGGTATAGAAGAAGCACTGGACGACGGGGTTTGCTTGATAGAATGGCCAGAACGTATTAACGGATTATTGAACGGCAGTGAATTGACGGTTGCGTTAAACAGAAAAGATGATAGGCGGGTCGCTGTCCTTACAGGTAATAATGATTGGAAAGCCCGGCTAAATGACGCGTGAGCAGTTAATTGTACAATTTTTGCAAAATAATGGTTGGGGCGATGCCAAGCGCACCCCCTTCCCGGGCGATGCGTCTTCACGTTCCTATGAACGGCTAACCCGCTCTAATGAAGGAACGGGGGCAGAACAGCTCGTCCTTATGAACGCGCCCTTTATGCCCCACAAAGATCCCTATAGCACAGCCGCCAAACTGGCAGGCTCTGACCCCGACGCTTTTATATGTCTGGCCACAGCATTGACCAGACGCGGATTTTCTGCGCCGCGTATTTTCGCTACGGATAGAGACAACGGTTTCATGTTGCTCGAAGACTTGGGTGCCGATTTATTTTCCCAAGTTCTGACAGATGACCCCGGCAAAGAAGAAGAATTATATAGTTGCGCCATAGACTGCCTCGCCGCAATTTACCGCAGCAGTTTTTCGGATCAATTGAGCGCACGCGGGGCGCAGTGGCTGGTGCGCAAATATGATGCCCAGGCATTACAGACTGAAGCCGACTTGTTTTTGGAATGGTATGTCCCGGAATTTGGCAGTGCCGTCGACGAAACTGCAAAAGCCGCGTGGTACGAAATATGGGCTGAGGCTTTCACCAATTTAAATGCCCACGCTCACGGCATTGCTCTTCGGGATTTTCATGCGGACAATGTGTTCTGGCTTCCCGAGCGTGAGGCAACAGCAAAAATCGGCCTGATAGATTTCCAAGACGCCCTGATAGCCCATCCAAGCTATGATTTGGTATCCTTGCTAGAAGACGCTAGGCGCGATGTTGATATTGATCTGGTTGGCGGGTTAATTTCGAGGTTCTGCCAGCAGGCAGGCATCCCGGACGACGAAAAATTTAGTGCCGCCTACGCAGTACAAGCCGCACAACGCAATGCCAAAATTCTCGGCATATTCGTCCGCCTGGCACGGCGTGATGGTAAACAGCGTTACCTGGATATGATACCGCGCGTCGCACAGCACTTTACCCGAGATATATCACATCCTGCATTGGCCAAGATGCATGATTGGGTCAGCGAATTTGCACCCAATGTGTTAGAAACAACTACATGATTAAAGTTACCCCGATAAAAAACTCTCCGATTACGACGGCCATGGTGATGGCTGCCGGGCACGGTACGCGCTTGCGCCCCTTGACCGACGCTACCTGTAAAGCCATGGTTAAAGTCGGCGGTAAAATGTTGGTCGATCATACATTGGATAGATTACACGAAGTGGGCGTTAAGCGGGCAGTCGTCAATGTCCATACCTTTGCAGACGATCTTGAAGCGCACCTACGCAAGCGCACAGTCGGCCCTGAAATTATTATTTCCGATGAACGCGCAGAGCTTTTGGAGACGGGTGGCGGTGTGGTCAAGGCTCTACCATTACTCGGCGAAGCCCCCATTTTCATTTGTAATATAGACGCCATGTGGATCGGGTTCGAAGATGTACTCGGCGGTATGATTCGCACATGGAACCCAGACACAATGGACGAGCTATTTTTATTAGCCTCCCGCTCTGCCACACTCGGGCTTGATGGGCGCGGGGATTTCAAACTTGCCAAAGACGGTCGCATTAGCCGTGCGGGCGATGATGGTTCAGACTGGTTTTATTCAGGCGTTGAGATATTTAAGCCTCAACTGGCAAAACCCTTCAAAGTCGAGAAATTTTCTCGCAATAAGGTTTGGGACAATACTTTGAAGCGCCGGAAAGCCTATGGGCATATATTATCTGGGTTTTGGATGCATGTCGGTGACCCCAAAGCCCACCAAGCCGCAGAAGCCGTTCTTGTTCAGAAACATAAAATGGAGCAATCATGAGTAAATACAACGACTTATTTACACCAAATAATCTTTGTATCTACACAATGCCGTCCGGCGCACCTTTTTTGCGCAATCTTGCCAAAGGTTTGAAGTCGTCACTCGGCGATACCTTACCCACAGCACTTATTTTGCTCCCGACCCGCCGCGCCGTGCGCGCTTTGGCCGATGAATTTGTCAATCTTTCAGATGGCCGTGCAACCCTGTTACCCCTCATGCGTCCCCTCGCCGATATGGACGAAAATGAACCACCGTTCACCACAGGCACCATAGATTTTGAAATCTCCCCTGCAATCGATTCTGTCCGCCACCGCTTTGAATTAGCCAAATTGGTTGCCGCGAAAATGAAGCATGAAGGTAGCAAACCGGACGCGGCCAGTGCCTTGGCAATGGCCGAACCTCTGGCGCGACTTTTGGCTGATTTAGCCATGGAAGAATTGGACGTAAGTGCTTTCTCAAAGCTGGACGAAAAGCTTGATACTCTGGCGCAGCATTTCCAATCAGCTTCCGAATTTGCAAAAATCGTTACGAAATATTGGCCGCAATATTTGCGCGATAACGGCCTGACCGAGCCTATGGCAAGGCGGGTGACACTTCTCAAGAAAGCATCCGAGCTTTGGCAAGCAAACCCGCCCGGTCACCCTGTGATTATTGCAGGTTCCACTGGTACGTTAAAAGCCACCTCAGGCCTGATAAAAACCGTAGCCGCCCTACCCCTTGGTCTAATCGTTCTCCCCGGTCTCGATACCCATATCGACGAAATTGATGTATGGGATAAAATCGACGACCAACACCCCCAAGCCTCCTTGAAAAACTTGTTGGAGACGTTGGGGGTTGACCGCGCCGATGTCCCCGTGTGGCCCGGCGTCAAGACTGAGGGATTGGCCGCCATGCGCGCCCGCATTTTATCCCATGCCCTCATTCCCGCCAACTCGACCTATGATTGGCCCGCTCGAATTACCCGTATTGCCAAAAGTACTGGAGAAAGTAGCGCTATAAGTGATGGTTTAGCCGGGCTTTCCCTCATAGAAGCCCGTACAAGCGAAGAAGAAGCCACGGTCATTGCGCTTATCATGAGAGAAACTTTAGAACATAAAGACAAGACGTGCGCCCTCGTTACACCTGATCCGTCATTGGCTAGACGCGTTCGCGCCAAGCTGTCACGTTGGAATGTCGAAGTAGATAGCACCGCCGGGGAACCGCTTGAAGAAACCGGACACGGCGCATTTTTATCGCTGTCTCTTGAGGCCGCATACGACCCGTTCGACCCCATAGCACTGTCAGCTTTGGTTAAGCACAACCTGTTCAATATGGGGGGCAATACCCGCAAGGCTTGGGACAGGCTAGAAGCCGCTGCCTTGCGCGGCACACGGACAAAATCATTCGATGCTATCGCCGAACGATTGAACACTATCGCCAAGCGTAGAAAATTTGAAAAGGGCAGCTATTTACGAGACGAATTTGAGTTTTTCAAAACACTTCATACCACCCTCTCGCCTTTGAACAAATTACTACACACGAAAGCGGATGCGACAATACTGGCAAAAGCCCATACGGAATTATTGGAAACTCTGGCCGGAGGGGCTGCGCATTTATGGCACGGAGAATCGGGCGAGAAATCCGCCCAATTGATAGAAGAATTGCTCGAATATGGTAGTTTGCTTGCTCCTGTTAGCGGCGATACCTATGCGCGCATTCTTTCCCATCTCATGCGTGGGCGGGTTGCACGTCCACGTTTTGGCACCGAAGAGCGCCTGCAAATTCTAGGGCCGCTCGAAGCCCGTATGTTAGAAGCCGATACAATTATCCTAGGCGGATTGAATGAGGGCGTTTGGCCAGCCCATCCGGCGCCGCACCCCGTTCTTTCACCCGGTATGCGCAAAACCATTGGACTGTCCGCGCCGGAACGAAGATTTGGCCTCGCTGCCCATGATTTCGAAGCCTTAGCAGCAAAACCGCATGTGATATTGACCCGTTCGGAACGCAATGACGATGGCCCGACTGTTCAGTCTCGCTGGCTGTGGCGGCTGACAACATTGGTGCGGGGCGCACTTGGTGATGCTGCGAAGGATGTTCTCAAACCGAAAACACCTTGGCTGGAATGGGCGCGGGCGCTTGACACAAGCCGTACTGCGCCAACACCGGCCAAGCGTCCTGCGCCCTGCCCGCCACTGGATAAACGCTGGCCAAAAAAACGCGGGCTATCGGTCACGCAAATCAAAACATGGGTACGCGACCCCTATGCGATTTATGCTGGCAATATTTTGGGTCTGCGCGCCCTCGACCCGCTTGATCAAACCATGGGTGGGCGAGAATTTGGCCTGGCTGTGCATGGGGCATTGGAGAGTGTTGACAGCGTCAATGCAGCAGAATTAGCCAAGCTGCTGAAGCAGGAACTCGCCAAGGTCGGTTATGACAACCACAGCTTTGCCCGTATGAATGTGCGGATAAATGCACTGGCCGAATGGGCAGTGGGTTGGGCGGACAGCCGCAAGCAAGACGGCTGGCAAGCAACCGAGATTGAAAAGAAAGCCCGGCTAGAATTTCCTACATCCGGGGCGCCATTTATCTTAACGGGTATCGTTGATCGCATCGAGCGTAAAGGCGATGAGGCCGCAATTATTGATTATAAAACAGGTGCCGTGCCCGGTATTGACGAAGTACAGGTCGGTTTTGACCCGCAAATGCCTTTACTGGGGGTCATGATGGGTTACGGGATATTGGGCGCGGCAGATCACGCCACGGATTACATCTATGTAAAACCCAATGCGGCCAAAGAAAGCGACCGGATCAGGAGTTTGTGCAGATCCAAAGATGCTGATGAATATGCCAGTGAAGCGTTCGAGGCTTTACAAAATTTGATTGCGCATTTCGACAAGCCAGAAAGCCTCTATCACGCCCAGCCACGTATCAAATTTGAAAATCAATACGGTGATTATGACCATTTATCTCGCCGTGCCGAATGGGCAAAGCTAGGCGATAATGACGGGGGCGCAACATGAACGACGCTTACAAAAACGCCCTCCAAATGCAAAGCAAAGCGGCAAGGCCGGACACATCCGTATTTGTCTCGGCCAATGCGGGTTCCGGTAAAACGCGCGTATTGGTTGAACGGGTATCGCGCATCTTGCTCACGGGCACCAATCCGGATAAAATCATGTGCCTAACCTATACCAAGGCGGCGGCCTCAGAAATGCAAACAAGGCTGTTCGCAGCCCTCGGTGACTGGGCAATTATGAGTGAAGCCAAGCTCACCGAAAAGCTCAATACTTTGGAGAACAAATCCGGGCCGCGCAGTCAAAAAAGCCTAAACCGCGCCCGCTCTTTGTTCGCCCGCGCGCTCGAAACGCCCGGCGGCCTTAAAGTACAAACGATCCACGCTTTTTGTGAGCGCCTCCTCAAGCGTTTCCCCCTAGAAGCGGGTATATCGCCCGGTACAGATGCCGTAGACGAACGCGATGCCCGCAAATTGCAAGAACAGGTTTGGACAGAGATCGAGACCGAAGCCGTGGACGACCCTGACGGTGAATTAGCACAGGCAATATCCTTACTCTCCGCAATCAAAAACGACGAGGCCATGAATAAAATATACATTTGGGCCATGGATAATATATACAAGGTCGATGATTGGCAGGAGACAGGCGGCATTGATAAACTAGCCGACCTTCTCGGCTTGGATACAGAGGCTACACCCGAAACTATCATAGCAGATTTTTGGGCGCATTCTGATTTGGATAATATTCGCGCCGCCGCTGCCGGGATGATGGACAGCGGCCCGCGTGATTTAGGGCGTGGATCACTTGCATTAAAAGCCCTTGAAGAGCCAGACCCCGTCATGGCTTTTAACATTTACTTACAAGTGTTTTGCTCTGGCAAGGGCGAAAAAACAGTTTTCAAGCCCGTAGCTTCTAACAAAGCATCCGACTATGCCAAACAATTCTTTGGCAATGACAAAGATAATCCAAGTTATGAAGCCAACCGCCTTGTTGCCACACGGGACAAATTACGCGGCATAAATGTATTGCAATTGACCAAGGCGGCTTACCGACTTTGCGTCTTGGCAGCCGCAAAATACCGCGCCCTTAAAGCCCGGCGCCGGGTGATGGACTTTGGCGATATGATTTATCTAGCACGTAATTTGCTCATAAATAGCCAGGCCCGTGAATGGGTACGCTTTAAGCTGGACGAAGGGGTTGAGCATATCCTTGTGGATGAAGCCCAGGATACCTCGCGCACCCAATGGGATATTGTAGATGCCCTGAGCGACGAGTTCTTCCAAACGGGTGCGGGCACCACGAACCGCACCGTATTCGCTGTCGGCGACGAGAAGCAATCTATCTATGGTTTTCAAGGCGCGGAACCGGAGTTGTTTTTAGATAAAATTCAAGAATTGACTAGGAAACAACCAAATACGCAAGACGTAAAAATGTCCATGTCGTTCCGTTCAACCAAACAAGTCTTGGCGCTGGTTGATCAAATATACTATGAAAACAAAGGTATATTAGAAACATTTGATGCATCGTTTTTCCCACCTGCATCCGATAAAGGCCAGCACGAGGCGCACCGGGGCGATGATGGCATTATCGAGTTTTGGCCAGCAGCGCAAAAACCGAAAGACGGCGAACCAGAAACTTCGTGGGCGCCAATCCCGGTCGATAAATTGGATGCACGTTCATCCCGTGAAAAACTAGCCTACGGGATTGCTATGCAAGCCAAAGACTGGCTCGATACCGCAGAACCGATCTTTGACCGTAAACTTGAAGCGACCCGCCCCATACGCCCGTCTGATATTCTCATTCTCGTACAAAAGCGTTCCGCGTTTTTTGGGGCGCTCATTCGCAATTTGAAAGATGCAGGCGTACCGGTCGCTGGGGCAGACCGCCTAAAGCTTACGGATTCAATAGCCGTACAAGATATGCTATCATTGGCTAAATTCACATTACTCCCCAGTGATGATTTATCCTTGGCCGAAGTGCTGAAAAGTCCGTTATTTGGTTGGGATGATGCGCGGTTATTTGATGTCGCTTACGGGCGCAAGGGTTCGCTTTGGGCAACACTTCCAGACGGGCCGGAACGCAAAAACCTTGCTCGCATAAAATCCATGGCAGAAAAATTTGCTCCCTATGAGTTTTTTGCGCGTATTTTGGCACTTGTACCGGAAGATGACGAGCCGAGCATGCTCCAAAAAATCTATACCCGCCTTGGCCCGGAAGCAGCAGATGTGCTCGATGCATTCCTTTCGCGTGCGCTGGCTCACCAACGACACGGCGCGCCGTCTCTACAACGTTTTATCGCCGACATTGAAGCCAGTGAAACCACCATAAAACGCGAAATGGACGCAGGTCAAAACGAAGTCCGAGTCATGACTGTCCACGGTGCCAAGGGCCTGGAAGCGCCCGTGGTTATTCTGCCTGACACCACCCAGGCCGTGGGTAAATCCAAGAACATATTTTTCAAAATGGATGATGGATTCGCCTTACGGATGAGCGGCAATACTGCGCCAGACGCCCTTACAAAACTTGAAGACGAACTTAAAGCCGTCGCAGAACGCGAAGCCATGCGCTTACTCTATGTGGCTTTGACAAGAGCAGAAAGCAGATTGCTGATCTGTGGCTTCGAGAGCAATGGCAAGGTTGACGACACATCATGGCACCACCGCATTGAAACGGCTTTAAGGGGCATGGCTGGTGTCTCCACCATAGAAACCCCGTTCGGGGACGGTTTGCGCTACGGCCTGCCTGCAAAACCCGCAGTAAAAACCACTGAAACACCTCGACAAAACATTGATTTACCAGATTGGGTACGCACGACCGCAGTGCCGCCGCCGCCGTCTGTGCGTTTCTTATCGCCGTCTCAATTGGTTAAACCGGAAGAAGCCAATACATCTGAACAAGCAGTGCGCTCCCCCTTGACCAAGACAGATGACAATCTGCGGTTTGCGCGCGGTAATCTTATTCACAAATTATTGGAAATATTACCGCAATTGCCAAACGACAAACGACGCACTAGCGCCCTCGCCTATTTGCGCAAACAAGGTTTAGACACACCTGATGCAGAAGCACTGTGTGCAGAGGTTTTTGCCGTCATCGACAACCCTGATTTTGCACTCGTCTTTGCGCCCGACTCCAAGGCGGAAGTCTCCTTGGCGGGCGGGGCGGCGGAACTGCCGGATAATATCCGCCTGTCCGGACAAATCGACCGCCTGTGTATCACCGATGACAGCGTGTGGATTGTTGATTATAAGTCCAATAGGCCTCCGCCCAAGGACGAAGCTGATGTCGCGCCTTTATATGTGCGCCAAATGGCGGCCTACCGCGCCCTCGCCCGTGAACTGTATCCGGACAAAACTATCCGTACAGCTTTGCTATGGACAGACGGGCCGCATATGATGGTGCTTTCAGACGCACTTCTCGACAAAGTGAACTGGCGCGATGTTTTGTCCGCTTGACGAATCGTCGCTATTTACATAGCAATGATTTTTAAATTCAAGGAGCCACTATGCCAACTGTGAATGTAACCGATGCCAATTTCCAAACCGATGTCCTTAACAATGACAAACCTGTTTTAGTCGATTTTTGGGCCGAATGGTGCGGCCCTTGCAAAGCTATGGGGCCGGCTCTTGAAGAACTGGCAAATGAAACCGAAGGCAAGGCTGTCATAGCAAAAATCAACATAGACGACGCTATGGATACGGCTCTGAACTATAATGTTCGCGGTGTCCCTGCTCTTATGATCTTCAAGAAAGGCGAAGTCGTGGCAGCCCAAAACGGCGCTATGACCAAGTCAAAGTTATCCGAATGGCTAGCAGAGCACATGGATACAGCTTAGACTCAGATCATCTGACTTTAAGCTCAACCCCTTACTTTCAAACACATGTTTCCAATAGTAAAGCCCGCATTGAGATTGCAAAGCGGGCTTTTATGGCACTCAATTATTTGACCGATCTACTCCTCATTCACCCTTGGAGGTGAAAACAGCAAAAAATTAAAGATGGTTGATTTTACGAAACAGTGATTGAATTTTTACATTTCATGCTTATGTTAGTCTTGTCGACTTGTTCGACTATGACGATAAACGCGCATGTAATAAGCGGGCTGGACCCGGGGGCGGTACCCGGCGGCTCCACCACAAGCGGCTCTTCATCTATCCTTTTTGGGTATAGGAGCCGTTTCTGATGGGGCCGAAATAGTATCGACAGACGTGTAAAAATGTTAGCTTTCGTCCGGATGGGTACCGATAAATGCCCAATTACAGTAGTTGCTAATGATAACAACACTGAAGAGTTCGCTTTGGCTGCGTAAGCAGTTCGAGCATTCTCGACTTTAACTCCTAGCCCTTCAGACGGTTAGGCGGGCTTCGGGGGTAGCTGGCAACAGAAACCCCCACTTTCATTTTATGTTCCTGATAAAAGGGTCAGCCATCGCAAGCGATGACTGCGCTACGTTACAATCGATAAAATCGATTGTGGTCACTGCGCGCCCTTCAGACGACAAAGCGGGCTTCGGGGGTAGCTGGCAACAGAAACCCTACACTTTTATCTTTATCCGACTTTACAAACGCCCTGCCCCGCGCTTAATATTTCCCAATAATTTTTAAAATAATAATTTGAAACAAACTGGGGATAATATGCCAATTGCCAATATATTAGGGGTTATCGTATTCGTGGGGATTGCCGTATGGCTTTCCGAAGCACGGGACAAGATTAATTACAAAAATGCAGGCCGGACATTGGGTTTGCAATTCACCATAGCCTTGCTCGCCTTGGCTATTCCGTTTGGCACCACTATCCTCAACAAAGTCACGGGTGCTATCACCCATGTGATAAAATTCGCAAATGAAGGCATGTATTTCGTGTTTGGCGAGCTGTCCAATTGGGGCACTATGGAGGGCGTATTGGCACCTGCAGCAGGCCGACAAGGTGTTGGCACGATATTGGCGTTCCAAGTCTTCCCGATCATTATTTTCCTGGCGACTTTGTTCGCCATTTTATTTCACCTGCGCATTATGGATTTGGTGATTAAAGTCATCGGCGGGGTTGTGCGGTTTGTTACCGGGGCGTCTCGACTCGAATCTACTGTATCCGCCGCCAGTATTTTTGTCGGTATGGTCGAGGCACCTTTGGCTATTTTGCCCTACCTTAAAAACATGACCCGCTCGCAATTGTTCACCGTTATGTCGTGTGGTATGGCGTCTATCGCGGGCACTGTTTTAGTGGTCTATATGTCCTTAGGGGTTGACGGCAAGCTTTTGATCATTGCTTCTTTTATGGCGGCACCAGGCGGGCTTTTGATGGGAAAGTTATTGATACCAGAGACCGAAGAGCCATTTGATATAGCCAGCTTTAAAGACACCAAAGAAGACCCAAATAAAGCCACCAACCTTATTGAAGCCGCGACAACTGGCGCGCTCACGGGTCTAACAATCATGCTCAACGTAATCGCCGTAATCATCGCCTTTGTGGCTGTCATCGCATTGGTCAACGGTATTTTTGGCGGTATAGGTAGCTGGTTTGGCTATCCCGAATTTTCTCTGTCCACCGTATTTGGCTATATTTTCGCGCCCATTGCTTGGCTGATAGGTGTGCCTGCCAATGAAGTCCTAGCCGCCGGCCCGTTCCTAGGTGAAAAACTGGTCGCCAATGAATTTCTCGCCTATTTAAACTTCACCCAAGATATGGCTAATTTCTCTTTGCAAGGCCAAGTCGCCATTACCGTGGCACTTTGCGGTTTCGCGAATTTTGTCGGGGTCGGTATTTTGATGGCGGGACTTGGCGCAGTTTTACCAGAGCGCAAGCAAGAAATATCCAAAATGGGTATGAAGTCCCTGCTGGCAGGTTCCCTATCCAATTTCACCAGCGCAGCCCTCGTCGGTATAGCCCTATGGATCGCCGCCCTAATGGGCATGAACCCGCTTGGGTAAAATTAGAGTGTTTCGCGTTTAATTGGGTTCAATTTTAATAAATATTTTATCCCTGCCCCCGGACTTGATCCGGGGTCTCGTACTCGCCGCACCCTATGAGATCCCGGGTCAAGTCCGGGATGACAATATGGTAATTGTGAACCTGATTAAACGCGAAATGCTATAGGTCGCAGATATCCAGCAACCTTGAGATAGTTCCAACATTCTTTTACTGCGTAGGGGCTGAGGGGAGCAAAACAGGTTTTACGCATCAGTCAATTCCGAGCATTTACAAATCATCCCATTTATAACTTGGGTTCCAGCGAAAAAGTTGGTTATCACCTTTATGCTTTTCTAAAATGTCGAGTTTTACCAAGTTTTCAAGAAGGTCAAACAACAGATTCCCTAAAGGGTTTTCGCTCCAAAACATCCATTTCTTGCCGCCGAAATTATATATGTCTTTTTCATCTGAAAGTGGCGGAATAATCCCGAGTGCTACGCCTAGGTGAAACGCAGCCACATCAATTTCAGTCCACTCTTTCAAGGTGTGTCTCAAATTATTTGTCAGGTTGTTTTCCATATATCTTTCTTATGAAATCTCATTTTATATATTTAAGGAACAAATCACGCGTGCTGCCCCAGCCAAACTTATCCTGCCTGCTAGCAATCTCCGTCATTTCCTTGAAAATTGCACTTACGTCAAAACCCAATACTTCAGCATCTGCATGGTAACTCTCTAGGGCGAGCATTGCATCGCGCGTATCTTTGCCCTGATCAGCTATCACAAATAATATCATATATTTGCGAAACCCACCACTTGTATTGCGATCAGCAGCGATGCTCGCCGCATACATCAAGGCATCATTTTGATACATCAAATCAATAATCTGTTGGCGCTGTTCCGAATTATAAAACTCGAATTGTTTTACTATTTCGCCGAACAGTGTTTCGATTGGCAAGCGTAAACCCGACATGTCCGCCGGGTGCGGGCGGCGCGTTAATTTCTCTAGCCAGTCGTCAGTAGTGATGTCAATATTAGCATTGACGAACGGCATAAGTTTCTGATTAAGAGAAACAGCGCGGCGCCCCCAATCTGCAAAACCGCGTTCGAATGTGTCATTCGCCATTTGCTAACTTTCCAATATAATTGTAGAAACCGTGAGACATTGGTGCTTATAACTTACCCCCACCCAAATGTCTGCATTATCTTGTTAATGTGATGATGCCATCACTTTTATGATTGGAAATGTATATGGTGCCGAAGAAAAACATATGGATCATATTTTATTGTCTACTGGCGGCTTGCGGGGGGTCTGCTGAAGCCCCGTCCACCCCAGGCCAAGCAGCCGATCAGGAAAAAATCCAAGGAGACTTGACGACTGGTATCGGCATGTCAGCCGAAAACCTTAAAACCTATTCCGAAACTATGGCCAAGGATTTGATCGAAACATTCGGGCAGCAACAAACTTTTGCCATGCTGGGCTGGCAACAAGAACCCGATTATAAACCGATGCAGTATTGCTTTGATTACTGGCACGGCTCGGGCGAAGAGGCTCTTACAGTCAAGCAAATTAACGATTGCGAGCTGCACGTAAAGGATTTGTCACGGCTCTACGAGTCTTACGGCGCTGATGCCAAACCCGTATTGTTCAAGTCTTATTATTACTGGGATCAACTGAAAAAATATCATGCAATTTGGCCGAGTCTCGTTGCAGCATGGAAAGCGGCTGGTGGCAGGAAAGAGGATACAAGTTATCTCAAACATCCAGTGTGCGCCGAACCTTTGCAAAAGGGCTGGACCGGTTCGATTTTTTTCTACGACGGGCTAGAAAGCCCCATATGTAGAACCCATAAAGTTGAGACACTTGAGGCTCTTGAAGCCATAAAGAACAAGTAAAATTTACGGGCAAGATTGACGGGCGCATCATACGTCATTCATCACCCTGTTTCCAAATATGGTACACGGAAAAATACCAAGCCGTGAGAGTCACCGGAACAGAAATAAAACCGTATTGCCATGAAATATCTGCCAGACCAATTTCAAAAAAATACACCTCCAGCCCTACGGCAACGCTTTGCACGGCAATCAAGAAAAGCAATAGAGAGGATAGCAGATTCAGCCTGAAAAACCCGACCATAATGAGAAGTACTGCGCCAACGGACACAGCCACAATAAAAGCGACAAAATAAGTGAGGACCGCGATATAGGCAAGTTCCAAGCCAATACCGCCCGCAATAGCGATGCCAATAATATGCCCCAAGGCCGCGACAAGAGACGTGGCGTTCGCGGCTGGGATTAATCGCTTCAAATACTTATTCATTGCATAGGTCTCTTATTCAACCACGTGGATGTGTTTTGATGAAACCTCAAAACGGTTTTTGCCTTCACTGGAGGTAATGCTATAAGGCTCCAAAGTGCTGATAATCACATGATCTTCACAGGTTTCAATCAACTTACATCTGAGTTTGATTGTTTTTGGGAATTTCTCAGGAACGGCCTCCTTTTCAGACAAAATGACGGGAGCTTTTTCCTCAAATACATGGCAATACCCATGCCTGTCAGTCAGATCAAAACCCAACCAAACAGGGAAATCTTCACTGGTTATTTTCGTATTGTAATATCTACATCAACCGCAAACGCCATGCTCACCCCCATTGCCCCAGAATTTTATATTTCGCCCCAGCCACACCAGTCCGCAGTTCAATAAAATCTGAAACAGGCGGCGGTACATTTTTGATGTGCAAGCCCGCCAGCTCTTTATTCCCCACTCTCAACCATATCTGCCTCCAAATATATCTCCCCGCCCATTTCCTTGAACTTCTCAGACATCCCCGCCATGCCTTCTTTGGCTTGTGCTTCTAGGTCGGCTTTTTCGTTGTCACTCAAAGTTTCTGTGTAGTCGCGGACGTCCTGCGTGATTTTCATGGAGCAGAATTTGGGGCCGCACATTGAGCAGAAATGCGCTACTTTGTGGGCGTCTTTTGGTAGGGTTTGGTCGTGATAGTCTTTGGCAGTTTCTGGATCCAGGGCGAGGTTGAACTGGTCTTCCCATCTGAACTCGAACCTTGCGCGCGAAAGCGCATCGTCGCGGAGTTGGGCGGCGGGGTGGCCTTTGGCTAGGTCGGCGGCGTGTGCGGCTAGTTTGTATGTTATCACGCCGACTTTAACGTCGTTACGGTCAGGTAGACCCAAATGTTCTTTAGGCGTGACATAGCATAACATGGACGTGCCGAACCAGCCAATCATGGCCGCGCCAATGCCGGACGTGATATGGTCATAACCCGGCGCAATGTCTGTGGTGAGCGGGCCAAGCGTATAGAACGGGGCTTCGCCGCAGACCTCTAATTGCTTTTCCATATTGGCTTTAATCTTGTGCATGGGCACATGGCCGGGGCCTTCAATCATCACTTGGCAGCCCTTGGCCCAGGCAATTTGCGTCAGCTCGCCCAGCGTCTCAAGCTCTGCAAATTGGGCGCGGTCATTAGCGTCGGCGATAGAGCCGGGGCGTAGGCCGTCGCCGAGCGAAAAGCTCACATCATAAGTACGCATAATGTCGCAAATGTCCTCGAAATGGGTGTAGAGGAAGCTCTCCTCATGGCGGGACAACATCCATTTCGCCATGATTGAACCGCCCCGCGACACGATACCGGTGACGCGGTGGGCGGTCAGGTGGATATAGGCCAGGCGCACACCCGCGTGGATGGTGAAATAATCCACGCCCTGCTCGGCTTGCTCGATGAGGGTATCGCGGAAAATTTCCCATGTCAGGTCTTCGGCCACGCCGTTCACTTTCTCAAGCGCTTGGTACATAGGCACGGTGCCGATGGGCACGGGGCTGTTGCGGATAATCCATTCGCGGGTGTTGTGGATATTGCGGCCAGTGGACAGATCCATGACATTATCGGCGCCCCAACGTGTGGCCCAAACCATTTTGTCCACTTCTTCCTCTACCGACGAAGCCACGGCGCTATTGCCGATATTAGCATTGATTTTCACGAGGAAATTACGGCCAATGATTTGCGGCTCAATCTCTGGATGGTTGACGTTAGACGGGATGATAGCGCGACCCCGCGCAATTTCTTCCATCACAAATTCGGGCGTCACAAAGGCGGGAATATCCGCGCCAAAGCTCTCGCCGGCATTCACCCGCGCCTGCGCACCCGGTACGGCTTCTTTGCGGCCTAAATTCTCGCGCTCCGCCACATAGATCATCTCTTTGGTGATGATGCCCGCCTTGGCATATTCATATTGGGTGAAGGGTTTGTCATTATCTTTGCGC
Organism: Robiginitomaculum sp.; assembly: GCA_026982415.1. Lineage (GTDB taxonomy): Bacteria > Pseudomonadota > Alphaproteobacteria > Caulobacterales > Maricaulaceae > Robiginitomaculum_A. The sequence goes on along the minus strand of JALSHE010000001.1, from coordinate 64,752 downwards.
CGTAAAGGCTTGTTTTTAACTGGGAATTCCCGCGCCAAATATTTGCCCGTCGCGCCGCCATTATCTTCGGACGTCACATCACGGCCGGTATATTCCTCGGCGTTCCCACGCTCCATAACCCACGCCGTGCGCGGACGGGCAAGCCCTGCTTCCAAATCAATCTCGACCGCCTCATCAGAATATGGCCCCGAAGTATCATAAACCACAACATCCGGCTCATTAGCCGTTGGATTCAAAGCAATCGAGCGGTGCGCCACAGATATATCGGGGGCGGCCGCAGGGTTAGTGAAGAACTTCTTAGATGCAGGCAGCGCCCCCGTAGTCACGGTAGGCGTCTGAAACTGCGATTGGTCTATTGGTTTATTCATTTTGGGGTTCCTTTTTCATAGAGAGAAATTGTTTGTAAATGAGGGTCTCGACCTTGATCGGTTCGGTAATGTTATGAAATTTAATCCGGTCTGAGTTTAAATTTCTAATAAAACGGCCAAGCGGCTTGTTATCGCTTTGCATAAATGAAAGCGTTCCTACGTCCTTATTTCCACTTCTAATAATATAGTCAAATGCTTGGGGGCGAATACGGACAAATTGAAACGGAAAAGATGTTCTTGTGATAACAGCACTTTCATTCGTAAGCGCGTATACTTCGCGCATACGCCACCGCACATAAAAGAAAACAGCAAAAATAGCTGGGACAAGTAACCCTGTTGTGAGGAAAAAGGTTATTCGTATAGTTGACATAGGCGTATTGGCGTCAACTGGAACATCATTGATAGTCATATGAACACTGGAAGGATCATTTTGCAAAATCGCCAAGCCAAGCTGAATAGGGAATGCCCAAACAAAAATAAGAAGAAACGGTATTACGAAAAGGTAAACCAGCACGGGGTGCTTCTGTGGGCGTCCTGCCCAAATAATTTTCTCCCCATGGTGCAATTGTGATCGCAGAATATTACGAATGTCAGGGTCAATCATAATACTCTCCCCAAACTCCGCTCATACCCAGCTACGACTGGGTATCCAGCGAATAAAGAGCGAGCAATGCTCGCACATATAATTTGAACTGGATTTCCGCTTTCCCCAAGAGGGACTTCCTGCGGTCGCAGGGAATGAGTTTGGTGGTGGAGGTATATTCGCGCGTTAAACATCGCCACCCCCCTGATTAAGTCCCAATTCCTTCTGCAATTTCTTGGTCAAGTTCAGAGACGCCAACCTATAACTTTCGCGCAGGTAGTTTTTCAACTCTTCGTCGCTCACCCCCTCGTTTGTCATCCTTTGTATCCACTTCATACCGCGTGATGCCAGATAGGGCGCAGGGCGACAACCGGGGGTATCGCGCAGGAAATCATAGGCGATTTCCCCGCATTTAAATGATGTGCAGAACTGGCTCCCGTCGTCATTGTTTTTTCCCGGTCGGTCGCTACGCTCCCTCTTCGCCTCTTGTTTATTCCAACCACCAACAACAAACAGCTTGTTCTTCTCAGGCGTACCGACCTTCCAGACATCCGCCCCGCCCCATTGGCAGACATACAGCGTATGGGGAAGCGATGCGCAAAATTCGTTGAATTCATCTTGGGTCATTCCGCCTCCTCCACTACTGCTATTATCGGCCCCATAGCTCTGCCCATGTCATTGCGGTTTAGGTCTGGTGCGTAGAGCTTGCTGACCGCGCCGTCTAGGTAGAGGGCATTTGGGGTTTTTAAATAGTCTTTGAATAATCTAGCGAATGTGTGGAAATTTACCCGCTCATTGCTTACGGCGAAATAGACAGTGTCACCGTCCACCCCGACCCCGTTGCGGATATGTATTGATGTGCTCCCAATATTGAACTTGGGGTGTAGTTTACCGTCTATCACCAGCATTGGCCCGGATTGAGTGGCCGAATGGACTTTGACACCAAGTTTCATATGTGCATAGACATCGCTTCTGAGCACACCTGCCCCCCCCTTGCCAACATAAAACACACCATTGGGCATCATGTGAAAATTACCGGGGCCTTTATTGGTATTGAGCGATTTTATCTCTACACCGTTTTCTATATATAGCCCTGCGGCACTGCGGTCTTCTTTGTACATGCCGCCGTTCATGGCAAAAACCAGTGTTTGGTTTTTGGCCGCCAACCTCGTTTTCAGTGCCGAGAAATTGGCATATGGCTTGCCGTTATCAGCATTTAAAAAGGTACGGATTTCTGATGACTTTGCGGAGAATTTACAGACTGTGAAACTGGTTTTTATATAGCGGATGTCCTGACAAGCAGGCGCCGTTTCGCGCGCGCATGCTGGAGCAGCTAAAACTACGCACAGTAAACCCAATAACGCTATGAGGCGTCCTACAAACATTCCCGTCCTTCCGCTGGTATTAGCCAGATCAAGTTGCCAGACTCCGCTTCGGAATCTTAAGGGTAAGTCTCAGCCAGCAATGCCAGCACCCCTCGGAATGGCGATTATGGCACGGTTAAACGTAACTCACAAGCGTAAGAATCGCCTATCCTTCAAAATCACCTGTGCTGCATTGTGGCCGGGGGCGCCTGTTACGCCGCCGCCGGGATGGGTGCCGGAGCCGCACATATAGAGGCCTTTTATGGGGGAGCGGTATGCGCCGTGGCCTAGGACAGGGCGGGCGGAGAATAACTGGTCAAGGCTCATACGGCCATGGAATATATCGCCGCCGATCAGAGCGAATTTGCGCTCTAGGTCGAGGGGGGACAGGACTTGCCGACCGAGTACGGACCCCGCGAAGCCGGGGGCGTATTTATCGACTGTGTTGATAATGTGGTCGGCGACTTGCCCGCTCACATCATCCCAGCTCAAATTATCTGGCAGGTCATAGGAAAATTGCTGACAAAACAAGCTCGCTACATGCTTGCCTTTCGGGGCGAGCGTATCGTCGAGCGTCGACGGGATTAGCATTTCAATGATCGGTTCGTCCGACCAGCCTTTGGCTTTGGCAGTGAGCCAGGCTTCGTCCATATATTCAAGGCTCGGCGCGATGATGATACCGGAAGTTAGATAGTCTGCGCTCTCTGGTTTTTTGGTTGGCGCATTGGTGAATTTAGGCAATTCACTGAGCGCTACGTTCATCCGAAACGTACCGGAATGGGATTTGTAGTTTTTGATGCGGGTGCGAAAATCTGCGGGTAAATCATCCGCGTCGACCAAATGTTCAAACAGAATTTTCGGGTGGACTGATGAAATGACTAAATTAGTTTTGTAACGGAGTTGTTTAGTTCGCACTTCGCTTACTTTGCCTTTGGCGCATATTATTGCCTCAACCGGGCAGTCCGTGATAATCTCTACACCCTGCGCTTCGCATGCTCTTTGCATCGCCTGCGTTATTGCGCCCATGCCGCCTATGGCATGCCCCCAGGCGCCCGGCACGCCCGCAGCTTCGCCGAACACATGGTGCAACAATACATAGGCCGAGCCGGGTTCGTTGGGGCTGGCAAAATGACCGACAATAGCATCAAAACCAAACAAAGCTTTCACCGCGTCGCACTCGAAATACTGATCCAGAATCTCTGTGGCCGACTTGGTGAAAAAGTTCAGCAAATCGCGCTGGGTCTCTGTGGACAATTTACGCATTTTATTGCCCGCTTTCAGCAAAGCCAGAACATCAGCAAGCCCCCCGCCCATATTGGGCGGCGAGACCAACAAAAATTGCTTGAGCAAACTAACAATACCGTCCAAAGTAGCTTGGTAGCGCGGATAAGCTACCGCGTCTTTCTCGCTATGGCGGGCGATTTCGCGCAGGGTCAGCCCGTCCCTACCCGCCACTAAATAGTCATTATCTAGCGGTAAATAATTATCCACCTTGCGCAGCACGACTTTTAGCCCGTGTTTCTCAAGCTGCATATCGCGAATGACTTTGGGTTGGAGCAAAGACACTGTATAACTAGCCACAGAATTACGAAACCCCCCGGACGCATCTTGGTAAAACTTCTCGGTTATCGCCGCCCCGCCCACAGCATCCGACCGTTCTAGCACACATACCGACAGCCCCTTTCGCGCCAAATAATAAGCACACACAAGCCCGTTATGCCCTGCCCCGATAATAATTGCGTCATAAGTTTTTGTGGTCATTTGCCCACTGTAACCGGAATAACCACACCGACAATAATTTTCTTCTTAACGCATGGCGAGGGTTTAGGATTTTAAGACTTGCCCCTCCCTAGGGTCTGTGGACATTCAAGGCTATTGCATCTTCATCCTCACCCCACTTGTGGGGGAGGTGCCCGTTCTTGCACGCGGAGAGGGAAGCAAGTTTCCGCAAATGCCGGATGTGAGGTGTAACAGTTTGATAAGTTGTCCGGATGATTATCTCAGGGAATTATTGTGCCGATAATTGCTTCCCTCTCCGCGTGCAAGAACGGGCATGCCTGAAGACGAAGAAAAACCATCTGAACAAGCAGGAAATATAAGGAAGATAACACAATATCCGCCGTCCAAAAACCAGCAAAAGGCGACGGAAAACACCCGGCCATCAACCCCACCGACCGAGGTTAAACCGCCTTGATTAACCAAAAACTGCAAAAACCACTTGCTATTTGCCCGTGGTTAAAGGTTTATAAGTCTGTCTGTTTTATCAATCCCCCCATTGTTTAAGGGAAGCCATATGCCTATGCGAAATTCTATTATCTCTGCTGTCTGTGCCGCCAGCTTGTTGTCCATTAGCCTTGGCGGCTGTGTCGTTGCCAAAACCACGGGTAAAGTGGCCGCACTCCCCTTCAAAGCCGTCTATAAGACCGGAGAATTGGCCGCTAAGGGGGTTTATTATACAGGTAAGGGTGCTGGCACAGTGGTTTACCATACAGGTATGTTTGCAGGTAAAGGTGTCTATTATACGGGTAAAGGTGCCTATAATGTTGCCAAGGTTCCGATCAAAGTCACCAATGCGGCTTTAGATACCACGGCTAAAGTCCTGACCGTCACAACGCAGGTGGTTGATCTATCAGGTAAAGTCGTGTCGGTCAGCCGCACCCTGCAACGCTCCGAAGTCGACGGCTATATTAACCGGGCCAAAGGTGCTGCTAATGTTGTTGGCATAATGGTAGATGTGTTCAGAGGTTAGCTATCGTTTCTGACCAATTTGTAACCGAGCGCTAACCTGCTTGGGATTGCGCCCAGTGTATAATTATGTTACACTGTCGCGAAGAGGGCATCTTTTTCGGAGAAAAAAATGAAAAAACTTGCAACATCCACCCTACTCGCCTTGGCCGTCACCACGGGCACTTTGGCCATAACAAGCCCGGCAATGGCGCGGAGTAATCAATTCGAATCTACCTTGCAAATGCCAGCAACATCAGTGCGTATTAATGTTACCCTCGGAGAAGATTTGGCGTTTCGTGCCGACAATCTCTCAACCAAAATCCGTGACCGTCATAACAGCCGTTCCCTAAATAACGGTTTCGCCAATAATGGCTATTTTGGGCAAAAAGATTTAGACAAATTGACCAAGCGCCTTAAATCCCGTATGGAAACCCGGCTCGCAAAAGGCGGCATTACCGTGAGCGACGATGCCGCCACTGTTCTAAATTTGGTCATTACCGACGCAAGGCCTAACCGCCCGACCTTTAACCAAATGTCGAGAAGCGCATCGCTATCCATGCGCAGTTTTGGCGTCGGCGGAGCTAAATTTGAAGGCACACTTGTCAGCCCGTCCGGCGAGCAAGGAGAGGTTAGTTATGGCTGGTACGAAACCGACATTCGTGATGCACAATTCGGTGGCACTTGGTCAGACGCCCACCGCGCCATAGACCGTTTTGCCCGCAAAACCGCAAAATCATTGCGGTAGAATTAACGCACACCCAAATATTTATGGGTTTGTAAGCTGAGCCGCCATTTTGGGTGTGCTATACAATATTCAAAAGCGGCGTATTTGTTTGCGTCGCTTATTTCAATATTACCCGACTGATCTTCCATCGGCTGTAAAGAGAACACATTAAAATTAAGGTTTGTAAAATCTTCCGGTCTGTTTTCCGCTTGCGGATACACCAGTTTTAATTCGTCGCCGGATATTTGGGCAAGCTTGGCATCCGCCTTTGGGCTAACGCATAACCAATCAATGCCTGCGGGAGCCGCTATCGTGCCGTTGGTTTCCACACCAATTTTAAACCCGACTTTGTGCAGGGCGGCGATCAACGCGGTGTCCAACTGCAATAAAGGTTCTCCGCCCGTACAGATAACCCACGCTTCCCCCTCTTGTTTCGGCCAATAAGACCAAACTTCCTCGGCCAATGCTTGGGCAGTTTTAAACTGACCACCACCAAGACCGTCAAAGCCAACAAATTCCGTATCGCAAAATTTGCACACGGCAGCCGCCCTGTCTTGCTCGCGGCCTGACCAAAGATTACATCCGGAGAAGCGCAAAAATACGCTTGGGCGACCCGTATGGGCACCCTCGCCCTGTATAGATAAAAACATTTCTTTGACGGAATAGGTCACGATTTATATGCCGCCCAGCCATTTGCGCGTAAAACACAAGCCGGGCATTCGCCGCAGCCATAGCCCCAAGCGTGCCGTTCGCCCCGCTCGCCCATATAACATGTGTGGGAATATTGATTGATCAGTGCGACCAAAGCCCCCCCCCCCAACCGTTCGGCTAATTGCCAAGCGTCGGCTTTGGAGAGGAACATCAACGGCGTGTGTAATTTAAACTCCGTGTCCATGCCCAGCGAAAGCGCCTTAATCGTCGCATCCAAAGTATCCTTACGGCAATCGGGGTAGCCAGAGAAATCCGCTTCGCACATACCCGCCACCAAATTCTGCACACCGCGTTTATATCCCAGCGCGGCTGCAAAATTTAGGAAAATAATATTGCGCCCTGGTACGAAAGTATTGGGCGGCCCGTCGCCTGTTTCCGTAATTTCAATATCACGGGTCAAAGACGTATTGCTTATTTCACCGAGTACCGACAAATCCAAAACCCGGTCTTTGCCAAGCTTGTGCGCCCAGTGCGGGAAAGTGGCTCGTATTTGCGCCAGCACATCACCCCGGCACTGCATCTCGACCATATGGCGTTGTTCGTAATCAAAACCCAGCGTCTCTACATGGTCAAACTTATCTAGCGCCCATGCGAGGACAGTAGCCGAATCTTGTCCGCCTGAAAATAATATCAACGCTTTCTTATCACCGCTCATGCCCGCCCTATATCGCGTCTTTTCACCCCTGACCAGAGCCTTATCCCACTTCTTGGCATCAAACTTGAATAGAGAAGAGTGAGAAGAATAACGCTCCGCACACAAGAGCGAATCAGATAAGCAGGAAACAGAGGCAATTATGGGTATTAAAAAGAAAATCTTTCTGGGATGGGTAGCACTCGAAGCCGTCGTTTTGCTTATTGGCCTGCCAGCCGCAGCGCAAATCGTTGACCGGGTGATGTTCACCGCCGCCCCGCGCGCCGCTCATGCGGTCACTCCTATCGCCCCCGGCCTGACCGGGATTATGGTTGCCTCCAATGCACCATTTACAATACTGTCGGAAGGTGCCGTCGGCGAAATGTCTCTTATGTTAACTGTTAGCGGCACCATCAACGGCAAAGCTTTTGGCGGTAATGCGCAAGACCCAGGGCAAATCGAGGACTGCGTTCTCTCAGCTGCCGCCGCCCCAACGGCTCTTTACACGGCAACCCGCAGAACCGCCGCCAACCGGGGCGAAGTCATCGGCCAAGCCGTCATGGTGCATATAAAATACGACCCTAGCCTCACACCAAATTTCTCGGTTCAAACCCTAGATCATCCAGCAGCAAAATCTGCCGTTGTGGCCATGCCTTGTCAGGCTGTGAGCAGTTAATTAGGGCGTAGACTCATTAATTTGTAAAAGCCTTGGGCTGTATAGATTTGATAATGCTATCAGCTTCATAGACATTGTCACCGAGGCCGTCTGTGGCGTTCAAGAGAATGATCTCCATACTGGCAGAAACCCGGTTACCTTGCATGGCACGAACAATATCATTAACCCCGATGCCAATGCCAACATTGGTACGACTGCCCCCATAACGCCCGTAACGCCCCCCGCCGCTACCGATGCCAATACCGATAGACGAAGAAATGCCGGAACGCCCCCGGTCTTGGGAATTGGTGCCGCTACCTATAACCCGAAAATGGCTAAAGCCCTCGCCTTTGGTGAGTTCGGCAGAGCGCAGAAGCGCCAAATTGCGGGCTTCGTCAGCATTGCGCCCCGTAAAGTTAACATGAAAACGGTCGCTTTCAATTTTCTGGCTAGCAAAACCAAGACCGCTACCTTGAGCAGGGCCATATGCCGTTGGGCCAGTTGCGCAGCCCGACAAACTGGCAGTAAAAAGCGTGGCACTCACCACAGATAAAAGTAGTTTTTTCATGAGATCAGCCCTTTGTGCGGTTTATGATGCTTTTAGCATACACCAAACCACACAAAAGTAAAAACCACAATACAGATTAATTGCAGTGCACAATTCTTAGCTAGACGGCGCACCCATCCAGAAGAAATTGCATTTATTACCGTCCGGATCGCGGAAATATCCGGCATAGAAACTACCGTCGCCGCGCGCGCCAGCCGGACCTTCGCAAGTCGCGCCCAGCTCAATAGCTTTGGCATATAATTTATCAACCGCTTCTGGTGTATCCACTATAAATGCCGTCATGCCGCCATTGCCGACCGTAGCATCTTTTCCGTCATGAGGGCGGCAGATGGAGAATGCTGGTTGTCCAGGCTTCACGGCCCAGGCAATAAACCTGCCTTCGTCTTCCATCATCCGTTTTGCCCCCATTTCGCCGAGCAATGCGTCATAAAACGTAGCAGATTCGTCGAATTTATTGGTTCCCACCATTTGATAGCCGATCATTTTTTCTCCATATTTTTATGTCGTTAGGCAAGCTATAGCTTGATTTTCGGTACTTGAGCAATTTATAATCAACTAACGCCCATACTTAAACGAATACGAGTTTGGCAATTGAGAGAACAGGCCTTTTCGAGAATATGTTATGCCAAACCAATATAGTATAGATAATATTTTGACGCCCCTAGCATTAACGGTGATTATTGACAATGTCGTCCGTGATCCCGAGCTTTCGGAATTCGTCGTGCAAGCCGAAGGCTTGCTAGACCTTTTGGAACACGAGCATGGGATGAATTCCGGGGAAATAATTGACTGGTTCCATGACAATGAAGCCACTTTACTCAAACGCATGAAAAGTGCGCGTAAGAACACATATGTTCTGACTATGCTCAACCAATTCAAAGACGATGATATGGTGATCGAAGCTATGTATGATGCAATGCTGGCGATTTCTATATCTGATAAAGAATATCATGTGGACGAATCAGATTTGATAAAATCCGCCGCATTATTGTGGGGTTATGAACGCCCACCGTTCAAAGTGATCGGAAAACAATAACACATGCCCTCCTACAAAATATGATTGACTGGACACTGTTTGCCGCCTTTGTGGCATTTGCCTTTACGTCTGCGTTTACACCGGGGCCTAATAATTTTATGTTGATGTCATCGGGAGCCTTGTTTGGCTTTCGAAAAACCACACCTCACATTATGGGGGTCGCGTTTGGTTTTAACTTGGTCATGTTGGCCGCACTGTTAGGCATGGGCGTCGTGATCGAGACATTTCCGTGGCTACTTACCTTTGTGAAAGTCGCAGGCGCGGCCTGGCTAGCTTGGCTGGGGGTGAAGTTTTTCAAAGCGGCTTTGGCGCATAAGCAAAAAACCACGTCCTCGACAAACGATAAACCAGAGCAAAAACAAAGGTCGCGACCGTTTCGGTTCTACGAAGCCGTTCTCTTTCAGTGGGTTAACCCGAAAGGTTTAATCATGGCCTTGGCAGCAGCAGGCGCATATGTAGGCATTTCCGATGATTTCAAGCTCAGAACTTTGCTCATATGCGGTACGTTTTTAATGATGGGGGTAACCTCAGCTTCAACATGGGCTGTCGCTGGCAGCGCCCTCAACCGCCTGATGTCACACGGACGTTCAGCCGTCGTGCTCAACATAATTATGGGGCTACTCCTGTTTGCAACCGCCGCCATGATTTTGATGGCACACACAGAGCCAACAGCCGTCACATTAAAACCGTAATAACTTGTCCATGCTCATCTATGCTAGAATAATATGAAGTCGCAAACCTACTTGCAAACAAAACCATCCCGCGCCATATAGGCGCAAATTTCAATTTACCACATAGGAGCCTTCCGTGGCACGTCAATATATTTATCACATGCAGGGTTTGTCCAAAAAATTTGGCAATAAAACCGTTCTCGACAATATCCATTTGTCTTTCTATCCAGATGCTAAAATCGGCATGGTCGGCATTAATGGCTCTGGTAAATCTACTTTGCTGAAAATCATGGCGGGTGTCGACCAAGATGTCACCGGCGAACATTGGGCGGCAGAGGGCACTAAAATCGGCTATCTGCCCCAAGAACCACGCCTCGACGAGAGCAAAGACGTTTGGGGTAATGTCATTCTTGGCTGTGAAGACAAAATCATCTTTGACAAATATAACGCCGTCGCCATGAAAATGGCCGAAGAATATACCGACGAATTGATGGAAGAAATGACCGCGCTCCAAGAACATGTGGACAATAATGACGCGTGGGACATTGATAGCAAAATTGAAATGGCCATGCAGGCACTTGGCTGTCCACCAAAAGATTGGGATGTTAAAAACCTTTCAGGCGGTGAAGCGCGGCGGGTCGCCATTTGCCAACTGCTCTTGTCCAAGCCGGACATGCTTTTGATGGACGAGCCGACCAACCATTTGGACGCGGAGACCGTGGCCTGGCTTGAGAATTACCTAAAGAATTATAAAGGCGCGATTATTCTCATCACCCATGATAGGTATTTCCTCGATAACATCACCTCATGGACATTGGAAATCGACCGGGGACGCGGCCTGCCCCACGAAGGCAATTACTCCTCTTGGGCAGCCGCCAAGCACAAGCGTATGCAGCAAGAGGGCCGCGAGGGTGATGCCAAAGAACGCGCCCTAAAGCGCGAACTGGACTGGATACGTTCGAACCCCAAAGCCCGCCAAGCCAAATCCAAAGCCCGTATATCGGCTTTTGAAAAATTGCGTGACAGCGCCGAGGCTGAAAAGGTGACAACCGCAGAAATGCGTATTCCGCTGGGGCCAAGGCTCGGTAATGTTGTGGTCGAAGCTGATAATGTTAGTAAAGGTTTTGGCGATAAGCTCTTGATTAAAGACCTTTCTTTCCGCCTACCGCCCGGCGGAATTGTCGGTATAATTGGCCCCAATGGTGCCGGTAAAACCACTCTGTTCAAAATGATCACAGGCGCAGAAGACCCGGACGCCGGTACGTTCAAAGTCGGCGAAACCGTGGTGCTTGGTTATGTTGACCAAAGCCGCGATGCGCTTGACCCTAAAAACAATGTCTGGGAAGAAATTACGGGCGGCAGTGAAGTCCTCGACCTTGGCCAGCGCGAAATGAACAGCCGCGCTTATGTTGGCACGTTCAATTTCAAAGGCACGGATCAGCAAAAAAACGTCGGCAAGCTATCGGGCGGGGAACGGAACCGCGTCCATTTGGCTAAAATGCTGACCAAGCCGTCTAACTTGCTTTTGCTCGATGAGCCGACCAATGATCTGGATATGGAAACCCTGTCCGCCCTCGAAGATGCCCTAGAGCATTTCGCAGGCTGCGCGGTTATCATCTCTCATGATAGATTTTTCCTCGACCGTATCTGTACCCACATCCTCGCCTATGAAGGCAATAGCCATGTGGAATGGTTCGAAGGCGGTTTCTCTGATTACATAGAAGACAAAAAACGCCGCTTGGGTGATGATGCCGATATTCCTCGGAAGCTAAAATTCATGAAATTTGAGCGTTAAGAAAGGAACAAAGAGACTGCGACGAAATGACATAGTTTTTATATCATTTAATGATTGTGCGTGCAGGCCAATGCTGTAAGAGGCGTTCGGTGTTTAGAATTATATCAATTCTAAAACCAACGAATTCTAACAACAAAGAGCCAGCGCAATGACCCATTATATTGAATATATCCCGATTATCACAACGATTTTCTCCGCATTTTTCTTCCGTGAAATCTTCGCCCATTACCGTCGCACAAAGACAACTTATTTGCTATGGTGGACGCTCGGCGTCGTCGCTTTTGGCCTAGGAACCTTGACCGAAAGCATCAATGTTTTGTTTGGTTGGAGCCAGATAAACACCAAAGCTTGGTATATTGTCGGTGCGCTTTTGGGCGGGTTCCCGCTCGCACAAGGTTCGGTCTATTTATTGATGAACCGCAAATTCGCAAACATCACAACCATATTATTTGTCACGCTTATCATAGGCGCCGGGGTTTGCGTTATGCTCTCCCCTATCGTTATTCCAGACGATTTTGCGGGCAAATTAACGGGCAAGGTGTTTGAATGGAAATGGGTCAGGTTGTTCTCGATCCCTATTAATATTTACGCTCTCATCTTCTTGGTCGGCGGAGCAATATATTCGGCAATCCGCTACTATGCCAAAGCCGATCATCAAGCCCGTTTCAAAGGCAATATCTTCATCGCCTTTGGTGGTCTACTTCCCGGCATAGGCGGCACTTTCACCCGCATGGGTCATGTCAATGTATTGTATGTAACAGAATTGGTCGGACTAACTCTGATTTATATTGGCTATAAAATCATCAAAACCAATAATTGGAAAGCCCAAAATAAAGCCTAACGCGTTTTCAATCATCCGAAATATCGGCTAAAGTAGGCGCACCGGTGAGCGCCATACTGACGTCCATTTCGGCTTTGAAAGTTCGCAACAGCGCATCCAGTCCAGCTTCGCCCCGCGCCGCCAACGCCCATACCCAAGGCCGCCCGATCATGACCGAATGTGCGCCATTGGCCAGTGCTTTGACAATGTCCTGACCGCTGCGCACACCGCCGTCCATAATGATGGTGGTCTTGTCGCCGACGGCATCTCGAATGCGCGGCGTCATTTTAATGGTCGAAGACACGCCGTCCAATTGCCGTCCGCCGTGATTGGATACGACTATGCCGTCTGCGCCAGCAGCCACTGCCGCTTTCGCATCTTCAGTATTTAAGATACCCTTAATAATCAAATTTCCGTCCCAGATAGACCGGAGCCATTCTATATCTTTCCACGTACAAGACGGATCGAATTGTGCATCAATCCACGCCTTGAAATCGGATAAAGACTTTGCACTTGGCACCAATGCTGACAGATTTCCAAAAGTGTGCGGCTTGCCTTTAACGGCCACATCCAAGAGCCAGCCAGGATGTTTGGGGTATTCTAACGCAGCACGAAATTTGCCCACTCGGGAAAGCCCGCCCGCCATGCCGTTGCGTACATCGCGGTAGCGTGCGCCAACAACTGCCAAGTCAACCGTAAACACTAACGTCTTGCACCCGGCGGCTTTGGCGCGTCCCAACAGGTCTTTCACATAACCACGGTCGCGCATCATATAAAGCTGGAACCAGAACGGTTTGGTCGCGGCGGCAGCGACTTCTTCGAGTGAGCATATAGACACGGTCGAGAGACAAAACGGTATCCCGGCTTTCTCTGCCGCCCGAACCGCCTGCACTTCAGCGCGCCGCGCCATCATGCCCGCCAGCCCTATGGGGGCTAATGCCAAGGGCAAAGCAAATGTGTCACCGAACTGTTCGACTTTGGTGTTAATGCTCGAAACATCTCGCATAACCCGTTGTTTCATAACAATTTTTTCAAAATCATCAACATTGGCTTTCAGAGTGGTTTCACTGTAGGCGCCGCCATCAATATAGTCGAACAAATTACGCGGCAGGCGTTTTTCCGCCAGCCGCCGATAGTCGCTGGTTGATGCTGGGGCGAGGTTCATACTCTTAACCGCCCGGGCTGGGGATAATGGCTTCGACCAAGCGCGGGCCTTTATGAGCGAGCGCATCCTTAAGAGCCTTGTGGAAATCCTCAGCCGTATCAGCCCGCACGGCTGGTACGCCTTGGCCTTCTGATAATTTGACCCAGTCAATAGTCGGGTTGGATAGGTCGAGCATAGACAAAGCCTTAGGCCCCGGATTGCTCACCCCGACCCGCGCCAGTTCAATATTGAGAATGGCATAGCTGGAATTATTGAGAATAACCGTGGTCACATCAAGATTTTCCCGCGCCATGGTCCACAGTGCTTGTACGGTGTACATGGCACTGCCGTCAGCTTGCAAACACATGACCTTACGGTCTGGGCAAGCAATAGCCGCGCCAACACCAACCGGAAGCCCCTGGCCGATCGAACCACCCGTTAGGTTGAGCCAATCATGTTTTGCCGCACCTGCCGTCAACGGAAATAGCGCCAACCCGGCGGTGGCGGCTTCGTCAGAAACAATCGCATTTTCAGGCATCAGTTTCGCAACGACAGTCCCGACACCAGCGGCGGTGAGCCGTCCCGGCTCTATTGGCATAAGCATTGGCGCTTGGACATTGGCGGGTTCTTTCGGTGCGTCCAGCGCATTTGCCAAACGGGTCAAGGCGTCTTCTGCGTCCCGGTGGACATCAGCGAGAATGACAAGTTCCGTATGCTCTGCCGGGATAAAACTTGGTTTGTCAGGATAAGCAAAGAACGACACTGGCGGCTTGGCTCCGACAAATATAATGCGATCAAAATCTTTGATATAATCCGCCGCCATTTCGCCGAAATACGGTAGGCGTTCCAGCGCCACCCGCCCGGCACCGCGCTGCAAACGGGTCTGGAATGTTTCGCACAGCAAACGGCACCCGGTAGCGGCGGCGATGCGCCCGGCCTGCACCAACGCATCTTCGCGTAAAGCTCTATTACCCAAAAACAAAGCCGTCTTGCCGGACTTATTCATAGCCCGAACAGCTTTGGCAAGGGCGGCCTTGGTGACAGGTTTCGGCTTGGAGAGCTTCGCAGGCTTGGCGGGTTTCTTGCAATCGTCCCAAGCATGGTTAGCGGGTGCGATTAACGTAGCCACTTGCCCTGGATAGACCATGGCCGCCTCTATGGCCAGCGCGCCTTTCTTGGCTAAATCGTCCGGTGATGTAGATGTCCCAACCCAATTCGACATGGGCGCGGCAACGCCCGCAATATCGGAAGTCAACGGTGCATCGAAAGGTAAATGATAGGTCGCATGGTCACCGACAATATTGACCACAGGCGAAAACGCCCGCCGCGCATTGTGCAAATTGGCCAAGCCATTGCCTAGACCAGCCCCCAAATGCAACAAAGTCGCCGCAGGTTTATCCGCCATGCGCCCATAACCATCAGCCGCACCCGTCACTACCCCTTCGAACAAACCCAACACGGCGCGCATCTTAGGCTGGCCATCAATGGCTGCCACCATATGCATTTCGGAAGTGCCCGGATTAGCAAAACAAACCTCGACCCCGCTATCACTCAATACCTGAATTAAAGCCTCTGCACCATTCACCGTATTCTCCTCATTTGCATTTTGCGACAGTCCATATACTGCCTAATCCCAATTGACTTTTCACTACATAGTACATTTTTCACATATGGGTCTACGTCCTAATCTAAATTCAAGAGAGCCGGATCACCGCCTTGTGCCGAAATATTGTTGGTTATTGTGCGTTCCGAGGCAAACCTTGGCAGATAGTGCGGGCCGCCTGCCTTGGGGCCTGTACCCGACAAACCAACGCCGCCAAAGGGTTGCACGCCAACCACCGCGCCGATTATGGTGCGGTTGATATAGAGATTGCCTGCCGGGACGAGGTCAGCAATTTTTTCGGCAAAACTATCAATGCGCGAATGCACGCCCAATGTAAGCCCGTAGCCTTTGGCGGCAAATTCAGCCGCGATTTTCGGCAAGTCTTTGTGGCGGTAACGCAGCACGTGCAGGATGGGGCCAAATTCTTCTTTGGTCAGGGCGTCTAGGGAGCTGATCTCCACCAATGTGGGCGGCACGAAGGAACCATTTTTGGGAAAATCACAGACTCGCAAGATTTTCTCTTCCCGCTTCATCCGTTCAATATGGGCTACGAGGCCTGCACGAGCGTCTTCGTCGATCACCGGCCCCACATCTGTGGTCGCCAGCGCCGGGTCTCCGATCTCCAGTTCACCCATGGCCCCTTTCAAGCATTCAATAAAGCTATCCGCCGTCTCAACCGGGAGAAACAACACGCGCAGCGCCGAACAGCGCTGTCCGGCGGCATTAAACGCGGATGCGACCGCATCGTCGACTACTTGCTCTTTCAGGGCGCTGGTATCGACAAACATGCCGTTAAGCCCACCCGTTTCTGCGATAAGGACGGGGATAGGGCCGTCTTTAGCGGCCAAGGTTCTGTTGATGATTTTCGCAACTTCTGTAGAGCCTGTGAAGCACACACCCGCCACATCTTGGTGGGCGGTGAGTGCCGCACCAATTTTCGCGCCGGAGCCGGGCAGAAAGTGCAGAACATCCTTAGGAAGGCCAGCTTTTTGGAAGAGTTCCACCGCCGCAAAAGCTACTAATGGGGTTTGCTCGGCGGGCTTGGCCAAAACGGTATTGCCAGCCGCCAAAGCCGCCGCGATTTGTCCGGTGAATATGGCCAGCGGGAAGTTCCACGGGCTAATACACACGAATACACCCCGTCCGCGCAGAGCAAAATGGTTGGTCTCCCCGGCTGGCCCAGGAAGCTTTTTCGGGGTGCCGAATGTGCGTTTAGCCTCTACGGCATAATAACGCAAGAAGTCCACCGCTTCACGTACTTCTGTGACACCGTCCAGAAAGCATTTACCCGCTTCCAGCGCCATCAAGGCTGTGAAATACTCGGTCTTTTCCTCCAGAGAATCGGCTATTTTGTTCAAAATCTCGGCGCGCTTGCTACCGCCGAGTTTGTCCCATGCCGGATAGGCAGATTTGGCGGATGTGAACGCTTTTTCTATGTCTGCATCACTCGACACCCTAAAAGAGCCAATAATCGCGCCATTATGCGGCGCATCAACGGGGTCACCGCCTTTTGTGTTGGATTTTCCAGCGATAATTGGCCCGGCGGCTATTTTTTTAAGGCTTGCAGCCCTTTGCTCCAAATCTGCGCGGTTTTTGGCTTGGCTAAGGTCAATACCGCGTGCATTTTTCCGGCTTGAACCATAAATATCTATGGGTGCCGGAATTTTATCATGACGGACGGGGGATGTATTAGAAAACGGCGACTTCGCCACCTGTTCCGGAGGCACATTTTCGTCTAAAAACGAGTGGACAAATGAGGTGTTGGCACCGTTTTCCAAGAGCCTTCTGACCAAATATGGCAGCAAATCCTCATGGGCGCCAACGGGTGCATATACCCGGCACGGATGCGGGTGTTCCGGGCCGTCATAAACCGCCGCATACAAAGCCTCGCCCATACCGTGCAGGCGTTGGAACTCGTAATGACCACCGCCCGCCGCCATTTCCTCGATGGCTGCAACCGTGTTGGCATTGTGGGTGGCGAATTGGGAGTATATCCAGCGCCCCGCGTCCAAAAGACCCCGCGCACAAGCCAAATATGACAAATCCGTGGTTGGTTTTCGTGTCCATACTGGGAAGTCTGGATGACCTTCGACCTGGCTGTGTTTTATCTCCGTATCCCAATAAGCCCCCTTGACCAAACGCACCATTAAACGCCGCCCTTTGCCGCCACAGCAATTGCGTGCGAGATCGGCCAGTTTGGCCACCACATCTACACAGCGTTTTTGGTAAGCCTGTATGGCCAAACCCAGCCCTGTCCAATCGCCTAACTCTTCTTCATTTGCTAATCTATCTAGTAATTTCAAAGACATAGTAAGTCGGTCAGCTTCTTCTGCATCTATGGTAAAATTGAGATTAGCAGCGGCGGCTTCTACGGCGAGCACTTTTATCTTAGGGTAAAGTTCACCCCAAAGACGCGCTTCTTTGGCCGCTTCATAGCGCGGATGCAAGGCGGATAATTTGACCGATATTCCGTGCTTTTTTTCGGGTGGAATATTGGTGTCTTGCGCCTTACCGAGGGCAATAATTGCGTCCCAATAGGCCTTAAAATACTTGTCCGCATCCCGCGAAGTGCGTGCGCCCTCGCCCAGCATATCAAATGAGCAGATTGCAGGCTTTTTATCCAATTCCAACGTCTTGGCTTTGTCCATAGCCGCCTCTATCGTACCGCCAACTACAAATTGCTCACCCATAATGCGCATGGCTTGCATCATGGCGGCACGGATCACTGGCTCCCCTGCCCTACGTGTCAGGGATTTCATGAACTTGGCCGGATTATTGCGCATGGTTTTGTCGACATTGACAACGGCACCCGTCAGCATCAGCCCCCAAGTCGAGGCATTGACCAACCAACTATCTGACTGGCCTTTATGTTCCCCCCAATCGCCAGAAGAAATTTTCTCGGCGATTAGCTTGTCCGCCGTCTCGCCGTCCGGTACCCGCAAGAGCGATTCGGCCAAACACATCAAAGCCAGCCCCTCTTTATTGGAAAGGCCAAATTGTTCGAGGAAACTTTCCATCATTCCCTTTTGAGTGGCCATTTTGCGCGCCCTTTTGACCATAGCGACAGCATTATCATTGATTCGGCGTTGTTCTGGCGCATCTAGACGTGTCAAAGCCACCAGCCCTGCCGCCAGAGTGTTTTCATCTGCAAATTTGTTATTATCCAGAGCTTCCCAGTTGAGCATAGCGAACCCTCCTTGTTTTAAATATTCTTGGTGATATTACCCTATTATTCGCTGGCGCCCCCATAGAAAATCGTCGCACACCGATATTATATTGATTTTGGAGAAAATTTTGACACAGAAACAGCAAAATGAGCCAGTTCAACTGATAGCCTTTGATTTTGACGGCACAATTACAACTGCCGACACATTTGCACTATTTTTAAGGTATTGGGCGGGCACACGACGCTGGTTGTTTAATCTCTTGAAATTATTGCCTATTTTTATCGCCTATACTTTGAAAATAATTGGTCGTGACAAGGTGAAAGAGCATGTGGTTAGAGCTTTTTTCAAAGGCGCAGACGAAAAAGCGCTTAACAGACGCGCCAAGCAATTCGCCCGCGAAGTTATACCAGGTTTGATTCGCCCCAAAGCTCTTGAAGCCCTTAAAGAGAAAAATAAACCGCCCTATACACTATATATAGTTTCCGCATCTATTAACCATTATCTGGATGTATGGGCAATTGACAACGGAATTTCGAACGTTATCGCAACAAATTTACACGTGATTAATGGACGGTTAACAGGGGAGTTATCGGGGCCAAACTGTTGGGGGCCGGGTAAAATGGCCAAAATCACGGCTAAAATGACGCAAACACCCTTTATAATAGCAGAAGCTTACGGTGATACCCGTGGTGATAGAGAAATGCTACACGCCGCACAGGAGTCTTTCTTCAAACCTTTTCGCCTGTAGCTAAAAAACAATTGATTTTAGTCAAAAAAGTGTACTACTCATGTATTAATGCCTAGCCTTTTGATTAACTTTTGGTTAGGGTTACGTTCGTGTCTGTGTTTTGCAGATTGTTATTTATTGAGTTTTGGGGGTTTTCATTATGAAACGCACTCTTTTATTGGCCGTATGTACAGCGGCTTTAGCTATTCCAACTATTGCCCAGGATTTGCCGCCCGGTAATCCACTTCCCGGCGAATGCTTCGCCCGGGTAATTGTTCCCGCACAGTATTCCGTTTCATCTGAACAAATCGTCCTGCAAGACGCTGGTGAAGAACTGCGGAAAATCCCTGCTCGTTACGAGACAGTAACCGAGCGCGTTCTGGTTCAAGAGGCCAGCTTTGAGCTTGCCACAATTCCGGCTACATATAAAACTGTGACGGAAACTGTTGTTGTATCTGATGCATCTACTGAAATCATTTCAGTGCCAGCCGTTTACGGCACGGCGACTGAAACTGTTGTGGTTCAGCCAGAATCAGTAGAGTACACCTCAATCCCAGCAGTCTACGAAACAGTAACAGAAACTGTTGTTGTTCAAGACGCTTCCACCCAACTCGTATCCATCCCCCCAGTTTACGAAACGGTTAGCGAGACGGTTGTTGTTAAAGAGGCAACCACTGAAATAGTAACAATCCCGGCTACATATACTACGGTTTCCGAAACCGTTGTCGTGCAGCCACAATCCGTAGATTATGTAACAGTACCAGCCACATATGAGACCGTCTCCGAGACGGTCGTTGTACAAGAGGCGTCCACTGATTTAATCACTATTCCAGCTACTTTCGAAACTATTAGCGAAACTGTAGTGGTTTCCGATGCGTCCACAGAGATGGTCACCATCCCTGCCGTTTACGAAACAGTATCTCAAACCGTTGTGGTTCAAGAAGCATCCACCGATTTGGTGACAATTCCTGCTACATATACAACTGTCACTGATACTGTTGTGGTTCAACCTGCAAGCGTTGATTATGTCACTGTTCCAGCTACATATGAAACCGTATCCGAAACCGTTGTAGTTCAAGAAGCGGCGACACAAGTTATCACGATCCCAGCAACTTTCGAGACTGTTACCGAAACTATCGTGGTTCAAGCTGCAAGCACCGAGCTTGTCAGTGTGCCTGCTAAATACGGTACGGTAACCGAAACCATCGTTGTTCAAGACGCGTCTACCGAAATGGTAACTATTCCGGCGACTTACGAAACTGTGACCGACACGGTTGTTGTTCAGGCACAATCTGTTGATTATGTCACTGTACCTGCGACATATGAAACCGTTACCGAGACTATGGTTGTTCAGGATGCATCAACTGAATTGGTTGCTATTCCTGCGACTTACAGAACTGTAACCGACACTGTTGTGGTCACACCACAAACCGTCGATTATGTGACTATTCCTGCCGTATACGAAACGGTTACCGAAACCATCGTGGTTCAAGAAGCCTCTACCGAGCTTGTATCTGTTCCGGCGACTTACGAGACCGTTACAGACACTATTGTGGTTCAGGCCGCAGGCGTTGATTATGTGACGGTTCCGGCAACTTATGAAACCGTTTCTGAAATGGTCGTGGTTCAAGAAGCATCTACCGACTTGATTACCATTCCTGCCGTATATGAAACCGTATCCGATACCGTTGTTGTTCAGGCCGCAAGCGTTGAATATATCAGCGTACCAGCCGTGTACGAAACTGTATCCGAGACCGTTGTTGTACAAGACGCGTCTATTGAATTGGTAACAATTCCGGCAACTTACGAAACCGTGACCGATACGATTGTAGTTCAGCCGCAATCAGTGGATTATGTCACCGTGCCAGCCGTTTACGAAAACGTATCCGAAATGGTTGTGGTGCAAGAAGCCTCAACAGAATTGTTGCAAATTCCAGCCGTTTACGAAACCGTTTCTGAGACCGTTGTGGTTCAACCTGCTAGCGTTGATTATGTGACGGTTCCGGCGACCTATGAGACCGTTTCCGAAATGGTTGTGGTTCAAGAAGCCTCTACAGAAGTACTGACTATTCCAGCCGTATTCGAAACTGTGACAGAAACCGTTGTGGTAACCCCGCAAACCGTTGAATACATCATGGTTCCAGCCGTATATGAGACAGTTTCAGAAACCTATGTGGTTCAAGAAGCCTCTACCGAGCTTGTATCCGTTCCGGCGACATACGAAACCGTTACAGACACAGTTGTGGTAACCCCGCAATCCGTTGATTATGTCACGGTTCCTGCGACATACGAAACATACCAAGAAACAATCGTTGTTCAGGATGCTTCCGTGGAGCTTGTTACCGTTCCAGCGACTTACGAAACTGTAACCGAGACCATTGTGGTTCAAGCCGCAGGTGTTGACTATGTTACCGTTCCTGCAACCTACGAAACCGTTTCTGAAATGGTTGTCGTACAAGAAGCCTCTACCGAGCTTGTGCAAATTCCAGCCGTTTACGAGACAGTTTCCGAAACCGTTGTGGTGCAAGCCGCAGGTGTTGAATATGTCAGCGTACCAGCCGTGTACGAAACTGTGACAGAGACTGTTGTTGTCCAAGAAGCCTCTACCGATTTGGTGACTATTCCAGCGACTTACGAAACCGTGACCGACACGATTGTGGTTCAGCCGCAAAGTGTGGATTATGTCACCGTACCGGCGACATATGAGACCGTTTCTGAAATGGTTGTCGTACAAGAAGCCAGCACGCAAATGGTCACTATCCCAGCCGTATTCGAAACCGTTTCTGAGACCGTTGTGGTTCAAGCTGCGGGCGTTGATTATGTGACCGTACCGGCGACATATGAGACTGTTTCCGAAACCGTAGTGGTTCAAGAAGCCTCTACTCAACTGGTGACTATCCCGGCTGTGTTCGAGACAGTGACCGAAACCGTAGTGGTTACACCGCAAACCGTTGATTATGTCACTGTTCCAGCTACATATGAGACCGTTTCCGAAACTATCGTGGTTCAGGAAGCCTCTAGCGAGTTGATTTCTATCCCAGCGACATATGAGACTGTGACTGAAACAATGGTAGTGCAAGAAGCCTCTACTGAACTCGTGACATCACCAGCAGTGTTTGAAACTGTTTCCGAAACCGTTGTGGTTCGCGAAGCCTCTACTGAGTTGGTATCCGTACCAGCTACATATGAGACAGTAACAGACACAGTTGTAGTTACGCCGCAAACTGTAACTTACGAAACCGTTCCAGCCCAGTACGAAACCTATCAAGAAACCATCGTAGTTCAGGAAGCGTCTACTGACCTGATTACTATTCCGGCGACATACGAAACTGTTACCGAAACGGTAGTTGTTCAAGAAGCTTCCACTGAGCTAGTAAGCATTCCTGCCGTGTACGAAACAGTGACCGAAACGGTTGTTGCTCGCGAGGCGTCTACTGAACTAGTAAGCATTCCAGCAACATACAGAACCGTGAGCGACACGGTTGTGGTCACACCGCAAACCGTCAATTATGTAACTATTCCAGCGACTTACGAAACTTACCAGGAAACCATCGTGGTTCAGGAAGCGTCTACCGAATTGGTAGCCATCCCTGCGACTTACCGTGATGTTACAGAGACTGTAGTTGTTCAGGAAGCTTCTGTAGAATTGGTCGCCGTCCCGGCAACCTACACAACTGTCACCGAGACAATGGTTGTACAGCCAGAGACGGTTGAATATGCGACAATTGGTGCGAAATTCCGCACCGAAACTGGCACATATCAAGCGTCCGATTCTGTTGAGCGCATAGTGGTTATTCCGGCAACATATGATACGGTTACTGAGACCTATGTGGTTCAAGAAGCCGCTACATCATTGCGTGCAATTCCGGCCACATACAGAACTGTAACCGAAACTATCGTGGTACAGCCTGCCCGCACAGAAATTCAAGTCATTCCGGCTCAGTACGAAACACGCACTGAACGCCTGCTAATTTCTCCGGCACGCGAAGAATGGAAACCTGCGAACCAGGCGCGTAATTTCAGCCAAATCCAAAGAAGCGGTGTTATTTCTTCCAATACCCGTTACCAATTCACCGAATTTGATGGCACGTCCAACCAGATTATTCAGTCCACAGAGACTATTGTGAACGCAACTGGCGAGATTTTGTGTCGTGTATTGATCCCGGCAACGTACAAAACCATCACCAAGCGTGTTTTGGTGACACCAGCACGGACAGTTGAGAAAACTATCCCTGCCGTTACCCGTCAAATCACACGCCGTGTTGTTGCAACATCTGCAACAACCGAGGAAGTCGTATTACCAGCTAAAACTGGTACAATTACCCGACGTGTGGTGCGCACACCAGCTCGCGTTATGAGCTGGCGCGAAGCTAAAGAAGCCAACCTTTTAGGTATGATTTCAGGTTATAATAATGACGGAACGATATCCGGCTTTATTGACCGCGATAGTAATGGTGCGGATGACCGTGATGGTTTATCCAGTTCAGCAGCTCGCGCTGCCGATCGCCGTGGCAATGGCAAGCGTGCTTACGGTGGTGTCTCCGGCGCCACAACGGGTACGTATTCCCGCCGTGTGATGTCTTCGGACGCACAAGTGGTGGAACGTGTTATCCCCGCTGTGACCAAGCAGGTCACCCGCCGTGTTGTTGATCAGCCTGCGCACACTGTTGAGCGTGTTATTCCAGCGAGAACATCGACGGTTACCCGCCGTGTTGTTGACCGTCCTGCTACGACGCAAGAGCGTGTTATCCCGGCTATCACTAAAACAGAAACACGCCGCCGTATTGCAACACCTGCGCGCACTGAAGAGCGTATCGTGCCAGCTGTGACAACTACGGTTACCCGCCGTGTTGTTGATACACCAGCATCTACACAAGAGCGTGTTATCCCGGCTGTCACCAAACAGGTCAGCCGCCGTGTGGTTAAAACGCCAGCATCTACACAAGAGCGTGTTATCCCGGCTGTCACCAAACAGGTCAGCCGCCGTGTGGTTAAAACGCCAGCATCTACACAAGAGCGTGTTATCCCGGCTATCACTAAGACGGAAACGCGTCGCCGTATCGTAACGCCAGCATCTACTGTTGAGCGTATCATCCCGGCAGTGACCACCCAGGTCAGCCGCCGTGTGGTTAAAACGCCAGCATCAAGTATTGAGCGTGTTATCCCGGCTGTGACTAAAGTGGAAAACCGCCGTGTTATGGTTACACCAGCAAGCACAACGGAACGTGTTATCCCTGCGATTACCAAGCAGGTCAGCCGTCGGGTCGTGAAAACACCTGCCTCTACACAAGAACGTGTCATCCCGGCAATCACCAAGCAGGAAACGCGCCGTGTCATCAAGACACCAGCGTCAACCGTTGAGCGGATTATCCCGGCTGTGACCAAGCAGGTTAGCCGCCGTGTGGTTAAAACGCCAGCCAGCACGACAGAGCGGGTTATTCCGGCAATCACTAAACAGGTAAGTCGCCGCGTCATCAAAGACGCTGCACACACTGTTGAGCGTGCTATCCCGGCAATTACCAAGCAGGTAAGTCGTCGTGTGGTTAAAACGCCAGCCAGCACGACAGAGCGGGTTATTCCGGCAATCACTAAAATGGAAAGCCGCCGCGTTATTAAAGACGCAGCACATACCGTTGAACGTGTTGTTCCGGCAATCACCAAGCAGGTAAGTCGTCGTGTGGTCAAAACGCCAGCTTCGGTACAAGAGCGTACTATTCCAGCTGTCACCAAACAGGTCAGTCGCCGTGTGGTCAAAACACCAGCGACTACTATTGAACGGGCTATCCCGGCGATTACCAAACAGGTTAATCGCCGTGTGGTCAAAACACCAGCCAGCACGACCGAGCGGGTTATTCCAGCAGTTACTAAAATGGAAAGCCGCCGGGTCATCAAAGACGCAGCCCATACCATTGAGCGGGTCATACCGGCTATCACCAAACAGGTTAGCCGCCGCGTTGTTGCGACGCCAGCTTCCACAATCGAGAGAGCCGTCCCGGCCATCACGAAAACGGAAACACGTCGCCGCATTAAAAATGCTGCTCACACAGTGGAACGTGTTGTTCCAGCCGTGACCCAGCAAGTGACGCGCCGCGTTGTCAAAACTCCGGCATCTGCGATTGAGCGGGCTATTCCAGCCATCACCAAAATGCGTTCACGCCGTGTGATCAAGGAAGCTGCACATACTATTGAACGTGTTGTCCCAGCTGTAACCCAGCAAGTGACGCGCCGTGTTGTTAAAACTCCGGCAAGTACAACAGAGCGGGTTATTCCGGCAATCACTAAAATGGTATCCCGCCGTGTTATCAAAGATGCAGCGCACACTATTGAACGTGCTGTTCCTGCTATCACCAAACAGGTCAGCCGCCGTGTAATCAAAACACCAGCGTCTACGCAAGAGCGTGTCATTCCGGCAATCACTAAAATGGAAACACGCCGGGTCATTAAGACACCAGCGTCAACTGTTGAACGTGTTATCCCGGCGATCACCAAACAGGTAAGTCGCCGTGTGGTCAAAACACCAGCATCGACCATGGAGCGTACAGTTCCAGCTATCACTAAAGTGGAAACACGCCGTGTCGTTAAGACACCAGCGTCAATCGTTGAACGTGCTGTTCCTGCTATCACCAAACAGGTCAGCCGCCGTGTGGTCAAAACACCAGCGACTACGCAAGAACGTGTCATTCCGGCAATCACTAAAATGGAAACACGCCGTGTCATCAAAGATGCAGCGCACACAGTAGAACGCACTATTCCTGCTGTGACCAAGCAAGTGAGCCGACGTGTTGTGAAAACGCCAGCCTCTACGTTTGAGCGGGTTATTCCAGCTATTACCAAGCAGGAAACTCGTCGTGTAGTGAAAACACCAGCATCTACGCAGGAACGTATCATCCCGGCAGTGACCACTACGGTTACCCGCCGCGTTGTTGATACTCCGGCAGCGACGCAGGAACGGACTATCCCAGCAATCACCAAGCAGGTCAGCCGCCGTGTTATTAAAGACCCAGCGCACACAGTTGAGCGCATTGTGCCAGCTGTAACCAAGCAAGTGAGCCGCCGTGTTGTCAAAACTCCGGCAAGCACTATGGAACGCACCATCCCGGCAATCACGAAAACGCAAACTCGCCGTGTTGTTGAAACACCAGCGTCTACGTTTGAGAGAGCCGTACCGGCAATCACCAAACAGGTGACGCGTCAGGTTGTTAAAACCCCGGCGCGCACTGAAGAACGTGTCATTCCAGCGATCACCAAGCAGGTATCACGCCGTGTCATCAAAGACGCTGCACACACAGTCGAACGTGTGATACCAGCCGTGACCAAGCAAGTGACCCGCCGTGTGGTTGACACTCCAGCGTCTACGCAGGAACGGACTATCCCGGCAATTACCAAACAGGTAAGCCGCCGTGTCGTGAAAACACCAGCGTCGACTATGGAGCGGACTATCCCGGCTGTAACCAAACAGGTTACGCGTCAGGTTGTCAAAACTCCGGCGCGCGTCGAAGAGCGTACTGTCCCGGCTATCACCAAGCAGGTATCGCGCCGTGTCATCAAAGACGCTGCACACACAATCGAACGTGTGATACCAGCCGTGACCAAGCAAGTGACCCGCCGTGTGGTTGACACTCCAGCGTCTACGCAGGAACGGACTATCCCGGCTATCACCAAACAGGTTACACGCCGCGTAGTTCGCACACCTGCGACGACACAAGAGCGTGTAATCCCGGCAGTGACCAACCAGGTGACCCGCCGTGTTATCAAAACGCCTGCGCGTACCGAGCAACGTGTAATTCCTGCGATAACCAAACAGGTTACACGCCGTATCGTTCAGACGCCTGCTACGACAATGGAACGGACTATCCCGGCAGTGACCAAAACAGTTACACGCCGCGTGGTAGATGTTCCAGCCCGTACAGAACGCCGCGAGATCCCGGCTCGTTACGACACAGTCTCCGTACAGAGACTAGTTGAACCAGCACGGATTGAACGGATTGTTATTCCGGCTAAATTTGGCACAATTGAAAAACGTGTTCAAACCACACCGGAAAAAGCTGAATGGCGTCAGGTTCTTTGTGAAGCTAACTCGAACGCTAGTGTTATCTCCGCTATCCAGACGGCTCTGCAAGAACGTGGTTACTACCGTGGTGCCATTGACGGCATTCTTGGCCAAGCAACCTACGCATCTGTCGAACAATTCCAAATCGCGCAAAGCCTGTCTACGGGTGGCCTGACATTGCGTACAGTTGATGCTCTGGGTGTTGACTGGCGTTCCATGGTCTCTGGTGGTGGATATTCCATCAATAGCGGCCTAGGCTATGCAGTCGGTAGCATTGTAACTACCAGTACCGGAAGCTATACAATCGGTACCAATGGTCAGGTTCTGAATGCAGCGGGTGAAGTCGTTGGACGCCTTGCAAGCAATGGCAGCATTGTTGGTAATAATGGTCAGGTTCTCGGCATGATTACTGGCGGCTCCACAACGACAACCACTAGAACGATTACTGGTGGCGGTTCACAGTTTATCTCCGGTGCAAGTGGTGCTTCAAGCAGCAGCATGTCTCTGGGTAATTTCTCTGTTCGTGCAAACGGTCAGGTCGTGAACAGTGCAGGT
The DNA here is from genome assembly GCA_026982415.1 of Robiginitomaculum sp. Lineage (GTDB taxonomy): Bacteria > Pseudomonadota > Alphaproteobacteria > Caulobacterales > Maricaulaceae > Robiginitomaculum_A. Next base: position 36,853 of record JALSHE010000001.1, on the reverse strand, counting down.
GTTGTTCTCGGAACCGTAGATGCAAATGGTAACATTATTGATACGGCTGGTAAAATCATCGGTCGCGTCGGAAACTAAAACCAGATACATTAATCTTAGACCCCGCGCTTCTGGCGCGGGGTCTTTTTTTAGGCAATATGTGCGCGAAATAAAACATCAGGGTTTGGTCGATTCATACGTTGACAGGCAAAGTTTTTTTCGTATATTTCGCGCTCTCTCTGGGCTAGGCTGATTTTAGCCTCGGAAAACCAATTTCAACAGCGGCTAAGGCATTCAGAAACAGACGTTTCAGGCCAAGTTTCGCAGATACTTAAGGACGAAATTATGTTCGCAGTCATCAAGACAGGCGGCAAACAATACAAAGTCGCTAAAGACGACATCATTGTTATTGAGAAGCTGGACGCCGAAGCAGGTAAAAAAGTTACATTCGACGACGTACTCATGTGCGGTGAAGGTGCAGACGTATCCGTAGGCGCTCCGTCCATCAAAGGCGCAAGCGTTAGCGGTGAAGTCATCGAGCAGCGCAAAGGCGACAAAGTCATTGTGTTCAAAAAGAAACGCCGTCAAAACTACCGCCGCAAGAAAGGTCATCGTCAAAACGAGACCGTTGTAAAAATCACGGCAATCAAAGCTAAATAATAGACTACCCGCTTTTCGGGTAAAATGGAGACTTTAACATGGCACATAAAAAAGCTGGTGGTTCATCGAATAACGGTCGCGATAGTGCAGGCCGTCGTCTAGGCGTCAAGAAATCTGGCGGACAAGCCGTTATTCCTGGCAACATCATCATCCGCCAACGCGGCACCAAATTCTTTCCAGGCGACAATGTCGGTATGGGAAAAGACCATACTCTCTTTGCCAAAGCCGAAGGCCGCGTTGCATTTGTTACCAAACGCAACAAACGCACCTTTGTGTCTGTGCAGCCAGAAACGGTAAAATAGGTGATATTGAAATCACCGCTTCTTGGTGATCAAATAACCTAAACGAATTTAGGGAAGATGGGTCACCGCCCATCTTCCTTTTTTTTCGTTTGGGATTGCAAAATGCGAGACTTACTTAAAACACACAGATTAACCCTCCGCCGGACACGAAATTCCGATGCGCGAACCATGGCTCAGCGGATTAACGACCCGGATATTCTACGGATGACAGCTACTCTACCCCTGCCCTATTTTGGTTTGAGCGCAGAGTTTTGGCTCATGCGCTCATCTGCCGATTGGCGCCGTGGTCAATCATTCGCCTATGCAATCACTAAAACCGATGACAGCATGATGGGTGTGGTCGATCTGTTTAAGAACGACCAAGATAATTGGGAAATCGGTTATTGGCTCGCAAAAGAATTTTGGGGCAAAGGATATATGCCAGAAGCCGCAAAATGCCTGCTCACGGAAGGGTTTCGCGCATTGGACGTCCCCTATATCGATGCGGGATATTTTGCGGATAACCCCGCATCAGGACGAGTGCTTGAAAAGCTAGGGTTTATTGATAAGAACGAACCAAGCCAGCTTTTTTCCGTGGCACGCGGCAAAAAATATAACAGCATAGAGTATCGCCTACCCCGTAATACTGCGGCGCGTTGGTCGACGCTATAGGATAAGACATGAAATTTCTTGATCAGGCAAAAATCTATGTACGTTCCGGCTTTGGCGGCGCGGGCAGCGTCAGTTTTCGCCGCGAAAAATCCATTGAATTCGGCGGGCCTAACGGCGGCGACGGCGGTAAGGGCGGCGATGTTTGGGCCGTGGCTAATCAAGACCTCAACACACTGATAGATTTTCGCTATCGGCAACATTTCAAAGCCCCAACCGGACAACATGGCATGGGCCGCGACCGAACAGGCGCGGACGGCGAAGACACAATTATTGAGCTGCCCATTGGCACACAAATATTTGACGAGACCGGCGAGCATTTACTAGCCGACATGCTAGAACACGGCGAGAAAATGCTCTTGGCCAAAGGCGGCAATGGCGGCTGGGGCAATACCCGGTTCAAATCCGCCACCAATAGAGCGCCGCGCCGCGCCAATCCGGGCGAGCCGGGCGAAGAATACCAGCTCTGGCTCAAACTCAAACTCATCGCCGATGTGGGTCTGGTTGGCTTGCCCAATGCGGGAAAGTCAACATTGCTATCGGCAGTTTCTGCGGCCAACCCCAAAACCGCTGACTACCCGTTCACCACCCTGCATCCCTCCCTTGGGGTTGTCGATATGGGGGCGAGCGAGCGCTTTGTCATGGCCGACCTCCCCGGTCTTATTGAGGGGGCAGCAGACGGTGCTGGCCTTGGTCATCAATTCCTCGGCCACGCAGAACGCTGTATGTCGATCATCCATTTGGTGGACGGTACCCAGGAAAACCCCGGCGAAGCCTACACCACGATCCGCAAAGAACTGGAAGACTATGCCGATATTTTCAAAGACAAACCGGAAATTGTTGCGCTGAACAAATGCGACGCACTGGATGTAGAAACCATCAAAGCCCGCGCCGCAGAACTGGCCAAGGCGTGCGGCGCAAAGGTGTTTACGGTCTCTGGCGTGGCCGGGATTGATGTCAAGCCGCTCATGAGCGCCGCCTTTCAACATGTGGAAGCCAGCCGCAAGGCCGATAAAGAGGCGCGTTTGGCCAGACTAAAAGCTGACGCCCGTAAACAAGCAGGGCTTGAACCGGAAACCGAGAAATGGCGGCCTTAAATAAATATAACCGCATAGCCGTAAAAATCGGCTCCTCCTTGCTGGTTGACGAGACAACCGGCTTGATCAATCAGGCTTGGCTGGAAAGCCTAGCGCAAGATATTGCTAACCTTAAGCAATCAGGCAAACAAATCCTTATCATTTCCTCCGGTGCCATCGCTCTGGGCCGTGGGCGGCTTGGCCTGATCAAGGCAAATCTATCCCTTGCCGAAAAACAAGCCTGTGCTGCAGCCGGACAAGTAGTATTAACCCAAACCTATGAAGCCGTGCTCGCCCCGCTCGGTCTTAACACCGCACAGGCTCTACTCACCCTTAATGATACAGAAGACCGTCGTCGCTGGATCAATGCCCGCGCCACATTGGCGACATTGTTAAAACTAGGTGCCGTCCCGATTATCAATGAAAATGATACAGTGGCAACAGACGAAATCCGATACGGCGATAATGACAGATTGGCCGCCCGCGTAGCGCAAATGTGCAGCGCGGATTTATTAGTGTTATTATCAGATGTTGACGGACTTTATGATGCGGATCCAAGTCTGGACAGCACGGCCAAGCATATTGCGGAAATTCGGGAAATCACACCTGAAATCATGGCCATGGGCGGCGCATCCAATATTAAGCGCGGCACCGGATCTGGCGGTATGGCAACCAAATTACAAGCGGCACGTATCGCCACAGACGCAGGCTGCGCAATGGTCATTACCAAGGGCGATGCCCATAATCCGCTGGCAGTTCTAGCGGACGGCACAGAAAAATCCAGTTGGTTTTTGGCCAAAACTAATCCGCTGCTGGCACGCAAACAATGGATTGCGGGCAGTCTAAAACCAAAAGGCACATTCACTATAGACGCAGGCGCGGCGCGGGCTTTGGCCAAGGGCAGTAGCTTATTGGCCGCAGGGCTTGTGCGGGTAGCAGGAAATTTTGGACGCGGTGAAGCCGTGCTGATTGTGGACGAAGCTGGGCAAGAATTGGGGCGCGGATTAGCTGGATATAGTGCCGACAATGCGCGGACGATTAGGGGCTTAAAATCTAGCGACATCGAAGCTCAATTAGGCTATGACGGAGGCGCGGCGCTCATTCACCGCGATAATATGGTACTGAACTCATGATAGATAATCTTGAAAAATACATGACAGACTTGGGTGCAAAGGCCCGTACTGCTGCAAATACTTTACGGCTCGCCAGCGGAGAAGCCCGCACCAATGCTATTCTTGCAATGGCGGTACAGGTACGCAAAGCCGCTACGGAAATCCTAAGTAATAACGCCAAGGACATGGCGGCAGGTGCGGATAAAGGGCTTACCCCGGCCATGCTTGACCGCCTGAAATTATCTGATGAGCGCATAGAGGACATCGCAACAGGATTAGAAGCTGTGGCCGCCCTGCCCGACCCTATCGGCGCAGAGGACGAGCGTTGGACGCGCCCCAACGGACTGACCATAGCCAAAGTCCGCACACCGCTGGGCGTTATTGGCATGATATATGAAAGCCGCCCCAATGTGACGGCAGATGCTGCCTCCCTGTGTATCAAGTCTGCCAATGCCTGTATTTTGCGCGGTGGCTCCGAAGCCCTGCACTCCAATATTGCTATCCATAAGGCTATTACCCGTGGCCTGACAGTCGCCGGCTTACCCGAAACCTGTGTGCAATATGTGGGCACAACAAGCCGCGATGCCGTCGGCCATATGCTGGCGGGTTTAGACGGCAATATAGACCTGATCATTCCGCGTGGCGGCAAAGGTCTGGTCGGGCGGGTACAACAAGACGCCCGTGTCCCTGTGCTTGCCCATTTGGAGGGTCGAAATCATACTTATATTCATGCGGATGCCGACCCGGACATGGCGCGGGATGTACTCGTCAACGCCAAAATGCGGCGCACCGGAATTTGCGGCTCCACCGAGACATTGCTCTTAGATATAGCGGCGCTGGATCTGCTGCCTATATTGGCCAATGCCCTCTTGGAAACAGGTTGCGAGCTGCGCGGTGATGCGCAAGCCTGTGCCAAAGTCGGTACGATTAACCCCGCCAGTGAAGCTGATTTCATGACAGAACATCTGGACGCTATCCTCAATATAAAAATTGTGGACGGACTAGACGCCGCCCTCGCCCATATTGACCAATATGGTAGCAATCACACGGACGCTATCATCGCCCAAGACGAGGCCGTGGCGCAAGAATTCCTGGCCAAGGTCGACAGTGCCATTGTCATGCACAATGCCTCGACCCAATATGCCGACGGTGGCGAATTTGGGTTTGGCGCAGAAATTGGCATTGCCACAGGCCGCCTGCACGCACGCGGCCCCGTCGGGGCACAACATTTGACCAGTTATAAATATCAGGTGCTAGGCACGGGACAAACCAGACCATGAGGTTATGGGCTTGAGCTATGATAGGCAAAACATCGGTCTGTTTGGCGGATCGTTCAATCCTGCCCACGCCGGGCATTTACATGTGGCAGAATGTGGCTTGCAACGGCTGGGGCTGGATCAAATCTGGTGGATGGTTAGTCCGGGCAACCCCCTAAAAACAGACCAAACGCCCTATAAGCAAAGAGTGGCAAGCGTGGAAGCGCTCGACCTCCCTCCGCGTATGCATATCAGCCACATGGAACGTGATTTCGGCACACGCTATACGGTGGAGACCTTACGCCGTGCCAAAAAACGCTGGCCGCGCACAAATTTTGTCTTTCTCATGGGTGCAGATAATTTGATGCAGCTCCCAAAATGGAAAGGTTGGCGCGAGATTATGGAAACTGTACCCATAGCCGTAATTGCCAGAAATGACACAAGATCCGGCGCAAAAACCAGCGACACCCTAAAAGCCCGCCTGTCCCAAGCCGCCCGCCAATACAGCTATGCCCGCATCAATGAGCAACAAGCCCACACCCTAGCCAGCTACGAAGCCCCCGCATGGACATATTTAACCCCACCGCTAAACGCACTTTCGTCTACGGCGATACGGCAGAAAAGGACTTCGCCAAGGTAACCGCCTCGACCCCACGCTGCGCTCTACCTACACTTAAAAGTAAGCCGGGGTTTTTATAGCTTGCAAGTGTATGTGCGTTTCAATAGCTAGGGATAATGGACAAACAAACAAAATCCGAAAGCAGTACTCTGCAATTATACGTCTATGTTGCCGCCATTGTCCTAATTTGGGCGACAGCTTATAATCTGATGTATTATGCGGTCTATTCTGGTGGGTTTCCGGCGGAATGGATACCTGCCGCACGGACAATTTTACCGGCAATAGGAATCACGCTATTCGTTTATATACGCGGCATGAAACTACCGCCCCTGTCCGATAAGCGCTGGTTCTGGTACGGCCTTATGGGATTTCTCGGTATGACTGCGCCGTTTTATTTGCTGGCCAAGGGCAATGAATACGGGGTGGAAAGCGGAATTTCGTCTATTCTCACAAATGGTGTTACGCCGCTCATGACTATTTTGCTGGCGCATTTCTTTGTGAAATCAGAGCGCCTGAACTTGCGCAAGTCTATGGGCTTTATCATTGGTTTTATCGGGGTCGTGTTTTTGTTTATCCCCGAAAATTTATCCTTAGAACTTATCCAAAACTGGCACGCCCAAATATTTATATTGATGGTCGCGCTCAGCTACGCATTGGCGGCAATCGTTGCAAAACGCGCACCCGATACTACGGCCAGCGTGGGCGCGGCGATTATGTTGATCACAGCGGCTGTGACGGCGCTTGTCCCCGCACTTTTATCCGGCGCGCCGGGCGGAGATTATTCGGGCGGAGTCTTGCTGGCTCTTTTCATACTCACCGTGTTTTCAACTGGCCTATCCGACATCCTTTATCTCAAAGTTATCAAAATGTCTGGCCCTAGCATGATTGCCAAGATCAATTATTTAGTGCCAGTATTCGCGCTGGTTTTCGGTATTATATTCCTGAGCGAAGACTTCAGTTGGCGCTCTGTAGCGGCTATGATGATCATTATAACCGGGCTACTTATAGCCCGTATTGAAGACAAATCTTCCTAATGGATAAATCTCCCTTTTACAATTTATGGCTTTTAGTGCCCATCACTTTGCTTGTTTGGGGTACGGAATATACCTTGGTCGGCACTATTGATGCGGCCATCATTAGCGAGGCCTGGCAAGTGGCAATCCGTATGATATTTGCGGCCATGTTGATGGTCGCATTCGTATATTTACGCGGCAATAAATTGCCAAGTCTGACAAACAAAAGCTGGCTGTTTTACGGGACTATGGGGTTTATCGGTATGACTATCCCGTTTTATTTAATCGCCCGGGGCTATAATGCGGGTGTCGATTCGGGGCTGATTTCAATCTTGATCGGTGTAACGCCACTGTTCACAGTCATCCTCGCACATTTTTTTGTGAAATCCGAACCTCTGACCAGGCTTAAATCTTTGGGGTTTTTCATCGGTTTTATCGGGGTATGCGTACTGTTCTTACCTGCCGAACTAAGCTGGTCTTTGGTGGATAATTGGCAGGCGCAAGCTTTGATAATCCTCGCGGCATTTGGTTATGCATCTACGTCTATACTGGGCAAGCGGGCGCCAGAAAACCCCGCCAGCGTCGGTGCGGCTATGATGCTCATCGGCGGCGCGGTCAGCGCCTTGCTCGGTGCTTACCTGCTCGCAGGATCAGAAATGCCTAGGACAATACCACCTGCAAAAATCATCGGCGCACTCGCCGCTCTCACTATCGGCGCGACTTTTTTCGGCAATTTATTATATCTACGGCTTTTGCAAATTTCTGGCCCTAGCCTCATCGCCAAAATCAACTATATCGTCCCTATAGTCGCCATTATATCTGGAATGGTATTTTTACGAGAAAGCTTGCATCAACGGTATATTATTGCTCTGGTCATCATACTCATAGGCTTGGCTATTGCCCGCATGGGTGAAAAAACAAAATAAAAACAAGGCATATTATGCAAGACCGCAAACCACTATTTTATGCCGCCTGTATAGCCATAGTGGTCATTTGGGGCACGGCATATACGCTTATTGGGTATATAGTGGACACAATTTCTCCGGCATGGCTAGTGGCCGTGCGCACCTTCATTGCTGCCTTTGTTTTAGTGGCCTACGCCCTGTGGCGCGGACATAAATTCCCGCCTCTGAGCGATCCTCGCTGGCGTTGGTATTCGCTTATGGGGCTGATTGGTATGGCGCTCCCGTTTTATTTTACCGCCAGTGGTCAGAAAGTCATTGAGAGCGGCCTAACCTCTATTCTCGCGGGCGTCATGCCCTTGTTTACAATAGTGCTAGCGCATTTTTTCATTAAAGACGAACGGCTAACATGGCGTAAAAGTTTTGGTTTTTTGATAGGTTTCGCAGGCCTGATATTTCTATTTGTCCCTATACCCTTTGAACTGGAACTCGTCGGAGAATGGCGCGCCCAAGGCCTGATTTTATTGACGGCATTTTGCTATGCAGTGTTGACTATAATCGCCAAACGCGCCCCGGATACCCCCGCCAGTCTCGGCGCGGCAATCATGCTCATAGCCGCCGCAACCGCCTCATTGCTATTTGCATTATCTACCGGATTACCAGAATCAATTCCGCCAAACTCCGCGCTCATTGCTCTGGTTGTTTTGGCCGTGGGTGCAACAGGGGTTGCACAAATATTGTATCTCCGGCTGGTACAAATAAGCGGCCCCAGCCTAATCGCCCGCCTAGTTTATCTAGTGCCGGTATGCTCAATTATTGCCGGAATATTATTCCTCGGCGAAGCCTTTTCGGGGCGCACAGTTCTCGCAATGGTGATTGTAACGGTGGGCATGTATGTTGCGCGTAGCGATAGTAAAATATGAATCCTTCCCCCCATTTATGGGGGGAGGAGAAACCTATAAATCCTTAAGCGCGGCGAACGGGTTATTTGCATCTTGTTCCGCTGGCTTTTCGTCCTGCCCCAAGCCAGTGCCTAAACCATTGCCCAAGCCGTGATTGAGCGGACCATTGCCTTTGCCGAGTTTTGGTGCGGTGCGGATAGCTTCGAACACAAATTCCCTAGCTTCGCGCACGGCAATCTCTAGGGGGGCGCCTTGGGCTAAGAGTGCCGCAACAGCGCTTGCCAATGTACAGCCCGTGCCATGGGTATGGCGCGAATATATGCGCGGGGCGCTCATGATGTGATTACCGTCGGGCGCGACGAGAACATCTGTGATGCTTTTACTCTCAAGATGCCCGCCTTTCATCAGCGCCGCATAAGCCCCCATTTCCAATAACCGTTCTCCGGCCTGTATCAATCCGTCAACGTCATCGGGTCGCATCCCGGTTAAAATTTCCGCTTCGTCGATATTTGGTGTGACCACATCAGCCAGCGGCAACAGTAATTCTTTCATAATCTCTTTTGGGCAATCAATTGCCGCATCTTCCAGCAATCTATCACCACTAGTCGCCACCATAACCGGGTCGAGCACTACGGTACAATCTTCCGCATCATTGATAATAACATCAGCCACAGCCCGGATAATCTCCCCATTGGCCAACATACCAATTTTAATCACATCCGCCCCAATATCCCTAAGCACAGACCGCATCTGGTCAGCCACCAAGTCCGCAGGCAAAGCCTCAACCCGCTGCACACCAAGCGTATTCTGCGCCGTAATCGCCGTAATCGCCGTAGCCGAATAAACCCCAAACGCCGCACAGGTTTTGATGTCGGCTTGAATGCCCGCCCCGCCGGAGCTGTCGGAGCCAGCGATGATAAGAACGCGGGGTGTTGGGTTATCTGTCATACAAATGCCATACTTATTTCTATTTCCTTTCGAAGTTCCTCATTCCATCTTCGCACTAAAGAATACAATCGAACCCCCTCATACAACCAAATACCAATGCCTGCTAACAATAATATTGTCGTTAGACTGGAGTTCCGGAGCGCAACATTACCGCTTAAGAGTAGTAAGCTAGGTGTCAATAGCGCGAAAAGATAAAAACCAATCAATGAAAATGCTTGCCGCCATTGCCCAAGATACATCCTGTGTAAACCTAATCCGGCAAGTAATGCCCACAAAGCATATGCCACTAATTGGTGTTTTCTGTTTTGTTTGACTAATCTTTCCAACATCAATTTCCGCCCAAGCTCAGAGCGGTTCTTCACAAGGCTCCAGTCAAATTTTATCTTTGCCATTCGCTCTCCCCCCAATCGCTCTCCAAACTTTCAGCGCCTGCACAGTTTCTTCTACATCATGCACCCGCAAAATAGAAGCGCCCATAGACGCACCCCAAAGGGCGCTGGCTATGCTGCCGCCGAGCCTGCCTGCTACATCACTGCCGTCTAACGCGCCCATGAAACTTTTGCGCGATGCGCCCAAGAGTATAGGGCGACCCAATATATGGAAATCGTCCAGATGTTGTAGCAGGTCGAGATTGTCTTCTAGGCGTTTACCAAAGCCGATACCGGGGTCGAGGATGATGTTTTGGCGCTTTACGCCAGCTTTCATTGCAACACTCATGCGGGCTTTTAGATACGCCATCTCCTCTGCCACCACATTGTTATAGTGCGGGTTATCCTGCATAGTCTCAGGCGTACCACGCATGTGCATGAGGACGACTTTGCAGCCAAGCTTGGCGGCTATTTCTATTGACGTTTCATCAAATTCCAAAGCCGTAACATCATTCCATATACTAGCCCCGGCCTTGACAGCCGCCTGCGCCACTGCTGGCCTGCGCGTATCTATGGAAATATCTGCGTCAAAACCAGCAAGCGCCTCTATCACAGGCATGACCCGCGCCAATTCTTCGGCTTCACCGACCACAACCGCACCGGGCCGTGTACTCTCGCCGCCAATGTCAATAATATCCGCACCAGCCCGCACCATGGCGTGCGCCCGTGCCACCGCCTGCTCAACCCCGTCAAACTGCCCACCATCCGAAAAGCTGTCCGGCGTCACATTCAATATGCCCATGATTTTTGGACTGTTGGTCATGAGATAATTACCAGTTTTGTAGGGTGGATTAGCGCTCTTACGCGTAATCCACCGCTCGGTGAGTGCCATTGGTGGATTACGGCGAAGAGCCTAATCCACCCTACAGTTTATTACCCCTCAGGCTGTGGCTTATCACCTAATGGTTTTGGCTTTGGCTTGGTTGTTGGGATAGCCGATAGGCCCGGCTTGCCATCATCATTATCGAAGTCTGGACGTTTAGGTTTAATATTATCCGATAGCAGGTTTTTAATCTCGTCGCCCGACAGGGTTTCGTATTCCAGCAATGCTTCGGATAAGCGTATCCAGTCTTTCTTCTTTTTCTTGAGAATCGCCGTGGCTTTCTCGTGGGCTTCGGTGACGAAACGCTTTATCTCATCTTCAATCAACCGAGCCGTTTCCGGCGAGATTGCAGAGCCGCGCCCAATGCCCGGCATGAAACTATCCACGTCAGTATTCTTATAAGCAATCGGACCGACCTTATCAGATAAACCCCATTCGGTTACCATAGCGCGGGCTATGCGGGTCACATGTTCAATATCAGAAGACGCGCCAGAGGTGACTTTGTCATAGCCAAATTTAATCTCTTCCGCCGCACGACCGCCCATAGCCATAGCCATGCTGGCAAGCATTTGTTCGCGGGACTGTGAAATTTGGTCGCGTTCCGGCAAGTATTGCACCATGCCCAGCGCCCGACCACGGGGAATAATGGTCGCCTTATGGATAGGGTGCGCTCCGGGCATATTCAGGCCAACAATAGCGTGGCCAGCTTCGTGGTATGCCGTATTTGCCCGTTCTTCTTCGGTCATAGACAGGGAACGGCGCTCTGCGCCCATCAGGACTTTATCGCGGGCGTCTTCAAACTCGCGCATGGTGACTTTGCGTTTATTGCGCCGCGCCGCCAAGAGTGCAGCTTCGTTGACCAGATTGGCTAGGTCGGCACCGGACATGCCGGGCGTACCGCGCGCGATATATTTATTGTCCACGTCTTGGGCTGTCGGGACTTTTTTCATATGCACCGCAATAATTTTTTCGCGGCCTAAAATATCCGGAAGTGGTACTTCGATTTGGCGGTCAAAACGTCCCGGGCGCAAAAGAGCTTTATCCAAAACATCGGGGCGGTTGGTGGCGGCGATAATAATCACGCCCTCCTGGCCGTCAAATCCGTCCATCTCGACCAAGAGTTGGTTCAAAGTCTGTTCGCGCTCTTCGTGACCGCCGGATGTACCCACACCCCTATGGCGACCGACCGCATCAATTTCGTCAATAAAGATAATACACGGCGCGTTTTTGCGGGCTTGCTCGAACATATCGCGGACACGCGACGCACCAACACCAACAAACATTTCAACAAAGTCGGAACCGGAAATGGTAAAGAACGGCACACCCGCTTCGCCCGCCACCGCTTTGGCCAGCAAGGTTTTACCCGTCCCCGGAGGCCCGATGAGTAATGCACCCGTGGGGATTTTCGCGCCGAGGCGTTGGAATTTTGTTGGGTCTTGTAGAAATTCGATAACCTCTTGGAGATCTTCTTTGGCGTTTTCCACGCCCGCAACATCATCGAATGTCACCTTGCCTTGATCTTCGGTCAACATTTTGGCGCGGGATTTGCCAAAGCTCATCGCCCCGCCCTTACCACCACCCTGCATAGAGCGCATAAACCAAATAGCGATACCAATGAATAGTATGAACGGCAGAACGGTAAACAAGAATTGCGCCAATAGGCTTGTTTGTTTTATCGGATTGGTGTCATAGGTGACATTTAGCTCATCAAATTTCTGCAATAATTCTCCGGTAATCGGCACATTCGAGGTAAATGTTTTGCCATCTGTCGTCTTGCCCGTAATCGTATCACTTTGCACGTCGACTTTGAAATCATCAATATTCCCTGCCTCAACCGCGCTCATAAATTCGGACGTAGTCATAGCTTCGGGCGCCGTAGGCTTCATGGCGTTTTGCGAGACGGTGATCATGACCATAAACATGACGATGATAATAGCCCAGAGGGCAAAATTGCGCATTTGCATTGTTATATATTCCTTTTATCAGCTCAAATGATCACAGTATGAATTATACTATATAAGTGGCAATTCCTAAAGAGTAAGGGCAAAACGTGAAATATATCAGTCAAACTCGCCTAAAAGTGAGCGCAAGCGTTCACTCGTCAACGTTCGAACGGAAAAACCTTGATTGTCGGCATGGGAATCCACAAACGGGATGAATTTAACTTGGTTCCCGAGTACGAAAACGGGTAGACCTCCACGCGCAACTTGGGGACAACTCGATAGAGACTGTTTTTGCGACTTATCCAATGTATCAACCCAATTCCCGAGCGCATCTACTGACACACTATCTCTCCCCGTAGTGATGGCAAAACGACTATCCCATATCTTTGTTTCATTTGTTTGTAATTGTATCGGGCGGACAGCAGGGACTTTGGCACGGCCAAGCAACACGCCTAAATCCCGCACACACAAAATTCCGTCCTCCTGTGGCACGCACCGAACACCGCCGAGCGTAGCACCGGAGAATCCTTTGGCACGGAGGCGCCGCGCAAGGTTCATGCGCTTTTCAGTGCTTGGGGGGAATGCGTCACCGGAAAGTGCGGGGAGCAAATATTTCAAAGCTTCTGCGACTTGGCCAAGTTTGGCCGTGCAGAAACCAGGCAGCAAATTTACGCCCCCCCAATCATGTATTTTCGTTGTTGATTGAATAAATTCGCTTAGCAAAACCTGCTCTTGCGCCAAAATAAAATTTGCCGCCTTGGCCATAGTCAATAGATTTTGCTTTTCGTCTAAATGCGTATCTAAATACGCGCGGGCGCGGATACGTGCAAATGCACGGCTGTCATTAGACGGATCATCTATCCATGATAAGTTATTGTTTTTATTGTAAGAACGCAACTCTACACGGCCACATCCCAACAATGGCCGCAGAATTTTCACCCCCCGCAAAGCCGGCCAAATGGGGGCTTCAATACGGCACTTAATACCCGCCAATCCCCGCCAACCACTCCCGGCTTGTTGACGCATGAACACGGTTTCCGCTTGGTCGCCCCGGTTATGTCCAAGCATGAGGGTTTTTATGCCCTGCTCCCGGCACGCATCACCGAGGAGTTGATAGCGGGCATTACGGGCTTTTTCTTGAATGCCTGTTGTTGGTACTTCGCCAGGTTTCTCATATGGCCATGCACAGGAAAGAACTCGTGCGCTGGCACCCATTGCTTGCGCCCTTGATCGGGCTAATTCTGCTTCTGTACCTGAGCCGGGCCTTAAGCGGTGATCGACAATGAAAGCTTGAACAGATTGCGCACTATTCCACTTTATCATCAATGACAAAAGCGCGGTACTGTCACCACCTCCCGAAAAAGCGATGGCTATTAATTCATTGCGCGGAATACCCCACTGGGTTAGTTGACCAAAGGCTTTAGCCTCAACATCCACTGCGCAAATTCTCAATTTGGGCTTTCTTGCGCACCGCAAGTACGGCTTTGGGATATTGCACCGGGAAGCTGGCCAAGGTTTTACATGCCATATCTTTTTTGCCGAGCGCACGAGCCGTCGCCGCTAATTTAACCATAGCTTCGGGTGCATAGTCGCCTTTGGGGGCGGCACGCATAGAGGCAATATAAGCGTCGGCGGCACTGGAGAATCCGGACTTGGCATAATAGGTCTCGCCCAGCCAGAAATATACATCGCCTCTGTCGCGTGCATCCGGGTTTAAATCCAGATATTGTTGAAACGCCCTTTGGGCGCCGGAAAAATCACCCTCGTTCATCCGGTCTTGGCCAACAAGGGCTAATTTTGATATGTCATTATCCAGCCCGATATTGTTCGTGCCAGAGGCAGGTAACTCGGCAGTACTCGGCGACCTGGGAATAGCCGTGCCGCCTGCATACACGCCGCCTGAACGACCATTGCTATAAGAGGCGGCGCCGTACCCTTGCCGGGCGGAGGTTTGTGGAGCAACTGCATTCAACTTGTTGCGCATTTCATCATTAGCGCTTTGCATGAGTGTGATTTGCGATGCCAATGCTTTAACTTGCTCTTGTAACGTACTCTGTTCATACCGTAAGCGCTCGATTTCGCCTGTCATAGAGCGCTGGGAGGTCTCCAATGCATCCATGCGCTGCATCAATCTTTCCGCAGCGGGGTCACCCGTAAGCATCCGGTTTTCCAACGTCGCAAGACGTTGCTCAAGCAGAATAATCTTAGCCTCCAACTCCCTCTTGCTAGCCGCATGGGCTGGCAAGGCAGAGCCGATTAACAAAACAACACTGAGAAATAGAAATGAAATACGCATAATAATCCTTATTCAGGCAGAACCCAATAATTTATCCATACCCTAATGGCAGAAATAAGGCGCGTATCGTTAAAGTGCAGTTAAGTTTGTAATTTATTGCAGTTAACTACTGCCACCAACCAATACCACAGAGTGAGCATTGCGGTTCAGCGCCCAAGCTGCCTCGTTAGAACGGCCATCGATTGGGCGCTCTTTGCCGTATGACACGGTGGTTATCCGCCCCGGTGCCACGCCCTGACTGACTAAAAATGCTTTGACCGCATCGGCGCGGCGCGCACCAAGTGCCAGATTGTATTCACGAGTTCCGCGCTCATCTGCATTGCCACCAATAACGATGATGGCGTTATTGTACTGCTGCAACCAACTGGCTTGAGATTTTAAAATTTCGCGGGTTTGTGGCGTTAAACTATATTCATTATAGCCAAAATACACGCGGTCTTCGCCCGACATATATTTAAAATGGTCCGCAGTACCGGGTTGAGGCCCTTGGGGAATAACCGGCGCAGCCTCTTCGACAGGCGCAGGCTCGATTGGTGCTTCAGGTTCAGGCTCCACTATTACCGGCGCAGGTACTTCTGCACGTGGTTGAGTTTGGATGATTTCTTGTTGCTTAGGTGTCGTCGCGCAAGCCGAAAGGGCTAACATTACAACTGCGAGTACAATAGTTTTCGTATTCATTTTCTTCTCTCTTTTCCCAACCAATTTTTGGTTAATGATATATTCAAGCTAACGCCATGAAACAATGTGTCAAGTTGAACCCTTGCGAATAAATGTGCCCAAATTAGGGCAATATTGGTGACCATGCCGGATCAGATGCCGCGCCTGGCGTCGGTACTTTACGTAAATTGCGCCCGGTCAGGTCCACAGACCATATAGCGGAACGTCCACTTATACCGCGTCCCTCGCGCGTAAACAAAATAACACGGCCATTTGGTGACCAAGTTGGCCCTTCGTCCAAATAGGAATTTGTTAGCAAGCGTTCGCCTTTTCCGTCCTTAGCATTGATAACACCAATGTGAAACTTGCCTTTATTACTCTTGGTAAAAGCGATTAAATCCCCGCGCGGCGACCACGCTGGTGCCGTATACCGCCCTGCGCCAAAGCTGAGGCGACGCACATTGGAGCCGTCCGCATTCATCGTATAAAGCTGCGGCGAACCGCCTCTGTCGGAATTAAACACCACTTTACGCCCGTCAGGCGAGAAGCTTGGCGATACGTCAATAGCCTGATTGGTGGTTAAGCGCGTGGTGGAACGGGAGCGCAAATCAAACACATAGATGTCGCTATTACCTTTCTTGATCATGGAGAAAATCAACTTGCGGCCATCAGGGGAAAATCTAGGTGAAATGGTCATGTTGGGAAAATTACCCAACAGTTCGCGCCGTCCCGTTTCTATATCCAGCAAATAGACTTGTGAACGCCCGGTTTCCCATGAAAGGTAGGTAATAGTTTGAGCCGTTGGGGAGAAACGCGGCGTTAATACCAAATCAGCCCCGGCCAATAAATATTGTGGGTTATCGCCGTCCGCATCCATGATCGCGAGACGTTTGCGGCGGTTGGTTTTGGGGCCGCTCTCTGAAATATAGACAATGCGGCTATCGAAATACCCGCCCTCTCCGGTCAAGCGTTTATAAATATTGTCAGAGATTTTGTGAGCAATGCGCCGCCAATTATCTGGCGTCGTGGCTAGTCGTTTGCCGTCTAATTGCTCAGTACCGTAAATATCCCAAAGCCGGAATTCGACTTTAAGGCGGTTGGATCCCTCACGCACAATTTTGCCGGACAGCAAAGCTTTGGCATTTATCAAACGCCAATCGGCAAAGCTCGGCTGGTAATTTATATCGGTCTGTTTCTCGATATACATGGATTTATCCAGCACGCGAAACAGGCCGGAACGCTCCAAATCAGCAGCTATGACAGACGCTATATCTTTGGCAATCTGGTCGGTCTCCGGGTGGCTGGATAGAAAATCCGGAATGGCAACTGGGAGAGGTTCCGGCGCACCGTGGACTATGTCGATTTCCAACTGGGCGCGGGCTTGAAACGATACAAACATGCCCATAATGAGTGCTACCGTAAGCAATAAAAATTTCATAACTTGAGACAAGCCCCCATAAAAACTTGATGCTCCTGTAAATTCTCGTGCAGTGTTCATTAATTCTCTCCTGGATTCAAATGAAGCCGTAGGTCTTTCCATACATTATAATCGATACTAAGCAAACCATTGTAAGGGGCGCATTTACGAAGCGCAGTCATAGCATTGTGCCGCGCTACAGGCCAAGCCCTGTTCGGAGATGCTATTATTTCAGCATTGTTCAGCACAGTCGCCTCTGCGATACTGCCGTCCCTATTGAGCAATAACCGCACTTCAACAACCAAATTTTGATAATCAACTGCGCCCATGTCAACTATCCAGCAATCATGCAGGCGGGCGCGAATATAATCCAACGCATTAACAGTGGCGCTAGTCTGGGCGCCTGAACCCATTCTTGAATTGTCAGCAATAGCGGCTTCTTGGCTCTCATTGGTCAGGATTTTCTGGGTAGCTGCATCAGGATTATTTTTACGAACATTATCAAAAGCCTTTTCCAGCGCATCTAAATCAAATGCAGGCGGACTTACTACGGCTTTGGTATCCGTTTCATCAGGACTGGGTGGATCGGGTATCGGCTGTACTGGTTCCGGTACAGGTGTAATTGGCGTCTTATCTGGTATGGTCTGCTCCAATGGCACATCAAGAATTACCGGCTTTTCACTTTGCTCATCCGGCTGCAGGATTTCGTCTTCGCTACGGGTTGGCTTAACATCAGTTATGTCCGCTACGGTTACCAATTTCAGAGGGATAATATTGGACTGCGGCAATTGCTCCACATGCCGAGACCACAACAGAAGTCCAGCCATCACGAACAAGACATGAAAGGTAAATGATATGGGCAGACCGAATTTCATAAAGTGAATGTGCCCTATTTTTGTATAGGATCCGTTACCAAACCTATATTTGAGAAACCAGCCGCGTTAATTGCGGCCATGGCTTTCATAACTGGGCCGTAATTACCGCCCGCATCGCCGCGCAAATAAATCCGCTCTTCATAGCCCTCACCTGCAAGCGCAATAAGCTTTGGCCTCAGTTCTTCCAACGTTACCACTTCTTCTTGCAAGTAAATTATGCCGTTTATATCGACGGTAACGGTTAAGGGTTTTTGCTGTGTTGGCATGGACTTGGCATCGGTTTTCGGCAGTTCAATCGGTACGCCCGCCGCTACAACCGAGGCCAACACCATAAATATCAACATCAGCACCAACATCACGTCGACCAAAGGCGTCACATTAATTTCGGAATTCAGCCCACGGCGCCCACGGCGACCGCGCCGCCCACCGCCGCTCCGTCCCATTTGCGCCATAGCCATAACTAACCACCTTTGCCAATTTTGCGCGATAATATGGCCGATAACTCGTCCGTATATCCGTCGAGCCTGCCCGCATACCTGTCCAAATCAGTTGTGAATTTATTGTAGAATATAACCGCAGGAATCGCCGCCACCAGCCCCAGAGCCGTCGCAAATAAAGCTTCCATAATACCCGGTATAATCGTCAACACGTCAATATTTCCCCGCGTATCAATAGCGCGAAACGTGTTCATAATACCCCAAACCGTACCCAGCAAACCGATAAAAACCGATGCGGAACCAACCGTCGCCAGCACGGTCATGCCGCGCTCAGTCTTAGCCAGTTCGCGGTTGACCACTAGCCCCATAACCCGGTCAATGCGCTCGCGGGTGCCGCCAACATCATTGCCGCGCGGATTGACCTGGCTCTCTTTAAACTCGCGCATAGCCGCCGTAAACACCCTGCCCATAGGGTCACGAGTATCACCCGCCAGCCCTTCGGCGAGTTCGTCAAGCGTCCGCCCAGACCAAAATGTTTCCTCGAAACTAGCGGCGCGTTTTTTGAGCAAATGGAAGTTTATGGTTTTATCTATGATGATCGCCCACGACCAAATCGAAGCTATTGCCAAGCCAATCATGATCGATTTAACAACCCAGTCGGCACTGGTAAATAGCTCTATCAGCGAAAAACCTCCAGCCGATGCATTTGCGATCAACATAGGCGACACGCCTATATTCAAGCTTATTTCCGGCAAAATTTGTAATAAACTCATTGTAAGCAGGTCTCCATCTACATATTAAATACCGTCTTGGGCTAAATTGTGGCGTAATACCAATTAACAGACGGTAATTTATCAGCTACCGCCACCAACAAGGAATCACTATCACAAGCATAGGAAACCCTCGAACCTTATTCAATTGTAATAGTAAAGTGGTGCTATTGTCTTGCCTTTAGTCAATTCCCGCCATAGTTTCGCCGTATATTCTGTGTAAAACATGGACATATAATGAAAGGCCGCAACATGAAATCTGTATTTACCACTACTGCAATACTAGCCCCACTTGTTACTCTGGGCGCATGCACAACCACCCAACCCGTGGAAGAAGTGATCGTGGCACCGCCGCCGATCGAGCAAACTTGCATCCCGATCAATACTTTAAAAATGGTCGTAATTCCGGCTGTGACAAAGTCCGGCTTCTCAATCGTTTCTATCGAGACAGAACCACAACAAATCTACGACGATGTCGCAAAAAAATGGATTATGATCGAAACACCGCCCATTGAGCGCCGCGAACCGTGGACCAAAGTCGTCACGCCAGAACATCTCATATATGTCGACGAAGAAAACAAGGAAGTGACAGACATTTGTGAGTTGAATGTTGAGAAACCAGTTGTTGAGAAACCAGTTGTTGAGAAACCACTTGATGTGGTCAATGAGCCAAAGCCAATGCCAGAATAACGCAGAAAACCAGCTTATTTATGACCCTTTAGGGTAAGCCTAACCCCGTATCTTGTGGTCATACCCGGCGACGACTTTGTGTCTTATTAATAATATTATCCCGGCAAAAAATACGGCTGTAATTTCTCTATCATCTCGGGGGTTGGGCGTCTTGGGCGGCCATTCAAGTCTATGCAGGCGGCCTCACTATATGCGGTGGTCAGAAGCTCCTCGCCCCGCCAAACCTCTTGAGAGACCCAGAGACGTGGGCCTTTATATCTGTCATAACTGGTTTTAATCAGCAAGGCGTCGTCAATACGCGCAGGTTTTTTGTACTCGATTTCAATCTTGCGGATAACAAATGCGAGCGGCACGTCGCGCTCTAAGAGTTCCGCGTGGCTTATCCCGGCCAAACGAAAAAACGATGACCGCGCCCGCTCCATAAACCGCAAATAATTGGCGTAAAACACCACGCCAGTAAAATCCGTATCCTCATAGAACACCCGGATTGGGTAGTAATGCAATCGGCCATCGAAATAGCCCATATCAGGTTGGGATTTATCAAGTAATTTATCCATCATCTGATCCAGTGAATAGTGTAGGTGTTTCTAGTTTTAGCGGTGCCGCCAATCCCAAATGAGCGAATGCGTGTGGGGTTGCCACCCGACCACGCGGTGTGCGCTGCAAAAAGCCTTTTTGTATCAGATACGGCTCTATCACATCTTCCAACGCATCACGGGCTTCGGACAGTGCCGCCGCCATTGTATCCGCGCCCACAGGGCCACCGCCGAACATTTCGCACAGTGCCGATAAATACCGCATGTCTTGACTATCCAGACCAATATCGTCGACCCCGAGCCGTAGCAGTGCCGCATCGGCGACCTTGGCATCTATCACTTCCGCCCTCGCATGCTCTGCCAAATCCCGCACCCGGCGCAAGAGACGCCCAGCCACGCGGGGTGTACCGCGTGCGCGCCGTGCAATCTCGTGCGCACCTTCGGCGCTAACATTCAGTCCGAGCATACCAGCGCCGCGCACCACAATTTTGGTCAGTTCGACCTCGTCGTAAAATTCCAGCCGCACCGGAATGCCAAACCTGTCGCGCAAGGGTGTGGCCAACAGCCCTGCCCGCGTCGTCGCGCCGATAAGCGTGAACGGCGATAAATCTATCTTGATGCTCCGCGCCGCTGGCCCTTCGCCGATGATGAGGTCCAGTTCATAGTCTTCCATGGCCGGGTACAAGATTTCCTCAACTGTTGGATTGAGCCTGTGAATTTCATCAATAAACAAAACATCGCGCGGCTCCATATTGGTCAATAGCGCCGCTAAATCTCCGGCCTTGGATATGACGGGGCCAGAGGTGGCGCGAAAATTGACGCCAAGCTCCCGGGCAATAATTTGCGCCAATGTGGTTTTGCCAAGACCCGGCGGCCCCGAAAGCATCACATGATCCATAGCCTCACCGCGCCGCCCTGCCGCATCAACAAAGACCTTGAGATTAGCAATGGACGCCTTTTGGCCAACGAAATCCTCAAACGCCAAAGGCCGTAGCGCCTTGTCATTGCGGTCCCCCATTTGCGGTGCGCCGTCTATGATACGCTCATCATTCATTTTCCCCACCTAACAAACCCGCTCATACCCAGCCACGACTGGGTATCCAGCGAATAAAGAGCGAGCAAGGCTCGCACATTTTGTTTAAACTGGATTCCCGCTTTTGCAGGAATGAGCGGGTTTAAAGGTAAATTTATCACCCTGATAACTCCTTCAGCGCCGCCTTGACCAGCGCGTTTAAATCAAGTTCAGAATTCGCTTTTAGCGCGTGAGCAACGGCGCGTATAGCCTGTGAATGGTCTATCCCGAGATTAACCAGCGCCGAGACCGCGTCCTTTTGGATGCCTGCATCCTTGCTTTCCACCACCCGCACATCACCGCCCGCATCCGCAAATGCCGGGGCAAACCCCCTGCCCTTGGGCGGCGGCTTGCCGGATAATTCAACCACAAGCCGTCCGGCCAAACTTGGGCCGACACCATTTGCACGGGCGAATGCAGCTTTATCTTCCAAGGACGCCGCCGATAAAATCTCGCTAGGCCGCATAATATCTAAAATAGCCAGCGCCGCTTTCGGCCCGACTTTCTGCACCAATTGCAAGCGTACAAACCAAGCCCGTTCTTCCTCACCGGAAAACCCAAACAAAGTAATCGCCTGTTCGCGCACATGAGTTTCCACATGTAAAATGGCTTCTGCGCCTACACACAGCGTCGACAAAGTCCGCCCCGAACACTTAACCAAATACCCTACCCCGTTCACATCAATTATAGCTTCATCCGCACCGATGACAATTACTATGCCTTTTAGCATGCCTATCATGATGTGGCCTCCGAGCCTGTAGGGTGGATTAGGCCTCTTGGCCGTAATCCACCACTAGCGTACACCAAAGGTGGATTACGCGTAAGAACGCTAATCCACCCTACAATATTCCTTATTTGTATCATACCAAACTCCCCCGTCTCATCACATTATGCAAAGCCCCCGCCGCGCTGGCGCGGTGGGCGTGGCAGATGGCTATGGCGAGGGCATCTGCCGCGTCGCCAGCCTTTAGGTTTTGCCCCGGCAGCAAGACATTCATCATGGCCGCGACTTGGGCTTTGTCGGCCTGGCCCGTACCGACCACAGATTTCTTGACCTTCTTGGCCGAGTATTCACCCACATATAGCCCGGCCTGAGCAGGTGCCAGCAAACACACTGCCCGCGCATGGCCGAGCTTCATCGCAGACGCCGGATTATTGTTCATAAACACTTCCTCCACCGCCGCTTCGTCGGGCGCAAAGACATTTATCAATTCAGACAGCTCATCATATAGCTGGTTCAGCCGCAGTGCCATATCCTGATTGGCGGCAGGTTTTATCACGCCGTGACCAATATGGGTAATCTTCAACCCCTCAGCCTCCACCACACCCCAGCCACATTTAACCAAAGAAGGGTCAATCCCAAATATCCGAATCCTTTTATGTGTTTTGGTTCTCATAGGAGAACACTAAGCGAACACGATAACTAAGTCGAGCCTTTTTGCGTTAATGAAAGGTTACTAGTTGGGAACCGATAATGCCTACCCACCGCCACCTGATCGCTTTTTAAGTGCATCTCTAACTTCTTTTAGAGTTTTCAAGGATAATATTTGAGCATGCGGTAATTTGGACTTGTCACGGTTTAGTTCCGGGTTGACTACTCATTTAGGCTGCCTTGCTTTCGAAGGCAATGGCGGAGACGAAGGGATTCGAACCCTCGATGGGCTTATGACCCATACTCCCTTAGCAGGGGAGCGCCTTCGACCACTCGGCCACGTCTCCGAGCGGGGGATTAGCGCAGACTTGCGGTGTCTGCAAGAGCGGAATGATAAATTTACCAAGAACTTTCACTTAAATTCAAAATTAGCCTAAAATTAACCATACCCACAGACTTGCGCCTCGTTTCGGTACAAACTCATAGAAAATTAACGACAACCGCTTGCGATTGATACAAAAAAACCGCTCCTTGTTTACGCATTATTTTCCCTATTGGGATAGATTGCACGAAATAATAATAGTGGGTACCCCAAATATGGGACGCCCCGATATGGTGGGTTGAATGAAACAGTTAAAAAATTCGGGTGTGGACTCGGCCAATAATCTTACGAAAAAACCGCCGCAAGGTGGGAGTGTTCCGGTGCAAAAACGGCAAGTGGAAACCGTCGAAGCATTTGCGCGCCGCACCCAAACGCGATCACAAACACCTGCCCAAACACGTGCCAAAGCCCGGGTTGAAAAAACACACCAAGAACCCAAAGATCGCCCTCGGGTAAAGCTCTCGGATATTCACTTCCCGGCGCAAACGGGTAATATGGCAGCGCTACGGTTTAGCTTGCGCACTATAGACGCCCTGTGCGTTACGGCTGTGATTTTGATCTCTATATGGAGCGGTTATATCGGTATCAATAACAAAGCCGTGCTGGCGCCCCTTGCCGCAGGCCTAACAGGCGCTATTGGTTTTTTTACGGCACTGTTTTTAGTCAAGGCTCACCAGTTTTCCCCGGCTGAAACCTACGGCGCTCACATGAAAAAAGTCATGCTGGGGGCGGCAGCGGCGCTCGGCGTTTGGCTGGCCATCGCCTTGATCGCCAAGCCCGATACATTCTTGCCGGACGCACTCGCCATATCCGGCCTATTGGCCACCGCGACGCTTCTGGTTTTGCACACGGTCTATTATATATGGATTAAGCGCCAGCACGAACGCGGGCAGCTTATCCCGACCATTGTTATGCTCGGCGCGACAGAAGCGGCGCGCAGGCTGATTGAGGAAAATGCCCGCACCAGAGAGCTGAATATTTTAGCCATATTCGACGAACGCCTGTCTCGCGCACCCCACAATATTCACGGGGTTCCGGTTGTGGGCAAAATTAAGGATATGCTGGGTTGGGACGCCCTGCCCTATGTGGACAGGATTATCGTGACCCTGCCCAATTTGGCCGAAGCCCGCAAAACCGCCTTTGTCAATCAAGTGCGTCAATTACCCAACCGTATCGCCTTTGTGGTCGACGAATTTGAAAATCTGAACCATGTGCAGCAACGCCTCACCCAGATCGCCGCCATCGGCACCCGCGATATTTCAGGTAAAACATTTTCAGGCAGTGCCGTCTTCGCCAAACGCTTTATGGACATCGCCATAAGCGGTACGGCTCTTTTGTTCGGTGCGCCCGTGCTGGCCATTATTGCGCTGGCGATTAAACTGGATAGCCCCGGCCCGGTTCTGTTCAAACAGAAACGCCAGGGCTTTAACAACCGGATATTCGACGTGTTTAAATTTCGCTCTCTCAAGGTCGAAGACGAAGACAAATCTGCCCGCTCACAGGTCACCAAAGGTGATAGCCGCGTTACAAAGGTCGGGCGGTTTATCCGCAAAACCAGCTTGGACGAACTGCCGCAACTGCTCAATGTCCTAAAGGGCGATATGTCCCTTGTCGGGCCGCGCCCCCATGCGGTTGGTATGCATACTGGCGATATCGAAACTTATAAATTGGTCGACGAATATGCTCACCGCCTCAAAGTTAAACCCGGCCTGACAGGCTGGGCGCAAATCAATGGTTCACGCGGCCCCTTGCACGACGCCGAAGGTGTGGCACGGCGGGTACAGTTGGATATTGAATATATTGAACGCTCCAGCGTGTTGTTCGACCTGATGATTATGGTCAAAACCTTGCCGTGCTTGCTCGGCGACAGCGAAAACGATAGGTAGCCTGGGTATGTGGAAACAAATGCTTGGATATGTCCCGGTTAATCTGGCCAATATCATTATCAGCTTTGGTACGATTGCCATTTTGACGCGGCTGTTGGACGGCGCCGAATTTGGCCGCTATGCCTTGGCGATTGCCAGCTTGCATTTCATCCACATGGTGGTGTTTACTTGGATAGAGGCCGCTATGGCGCGGTTTTATGCAAGGGCTGAACGGCGCGGCGAGTTGGCTTCCCACCTAAAGACTAGCTATGTCACTGCTATAAGCATGGGTATTATCGGCCTGCCGATTATGATGGGGCTGGTTTATATACTGCCGATTTCCGCTACTATGAAAACCCTGTTGGCATTTGCATTCGCCTCTACTTGTTTAACCCTCACATATAATATCGGTATCGAAGCCCATAAAGCGGCGCACCGCATTGGGCGATATAGCGCCATTCATTCCACCCAGAGCCTGCTCGGCTTTAGTGCGGGGATTATTCTTATTTTGGTGACACCTCTGCGCGAAGTGGCACCGTTTATCGGAATTATAGCAGGTACTGTGTTGGCATTGCTGATCGATTTGCCGTTTATGCTCAAACAAACCAAAGGCGGCAAATTTGAGAAACGCCGTGCCCGCGCCTATTTTGCTTACGGCATGCCCATATGTTTTTCGCTCATGCTGGCCTATATTCTATCCCAAGGCGATCTGTTCTTCATCGCCCATTATATGGGTGATCTCTCGGTTGGTGAATATAATGCTGGCTATAATCTCGCCAACCGTTCTCTGGATGTGTTATTCGTCTGGATAGCCATGGCCGTTACCCCCATAGCCATCACCACGCTAGAGCAAGAGGGCTTGGAGAAAACCAAAAAGATTTTGAAAAGCTACGGTGAGTTTTTACTCCTCATCATTCTGCCCGCCGCCACAGGTGTCGCGCTTGTCGCCGAACCTGCAGGGTTCATTCTGGGCGAATCCGTGCGCGAACAGGCCGTGTCCATCATGCCGTGGATTGCCTTTGCGGGTGTCATGAACGGGTTTATCACCTATTACGCCCAGCGCGCCTTTATGCTGTCGCGCAAAACCGGAACGCTGGCCGCGACTATGGTTCTGCCCGTTTTGCTCAATATCGGCCTTAACATTTGGCTCATCCCCATTCACGGCCTTATGGGCGCAGTGTGGGCGACTTTAATGGCTTACGGTGTTGGCTTAGTCTTGACCTTAGTGGTGGCAAGACGGTCTTTCCCATTACCATTGCCCCTCAAAGCATTGGTGCAATGTACCTTCGCCTGTTTGGTCATGGCTGGGGCGGTTCTTGCTTTACCGTCCGCCGTAGACACTTTACCTGATTTCGCCGAGCTTTTGGTTAAAGCCGGGGTCGGGGCTGTGGTCTATGGCTTTGTCGCTTTCGCAGTAAACGCAGCCAATTGCCGAGAAATCGTCATTGATTTTTGGGGTAAGGCTAAAGCCCGCCTAAAGACCTCTAAGGTTGAGGCAAGGACATGATAGAGACATTTAAAAATAATGTAGCCAAGACAACAAAGCCGACTTTATCCATTTTGGTGCCCTATTATCACGATGACCCCGTGCTGCTCTTGAACGACTTGCTGGTTCAAGCGCAAACTGCTGGGTTGGTCGAAATTTTAATGTATGATGACGGTACGGGCAATGCCAATGTTAATGCGCGCCTCATCAGTACGGCAAAGAAAAGCACTGCGCCCGTCTCCTTGTTTTTCGCCGAGCAAAACCAAGGCCGCTCCTTTGCCCGCAATTATCTGAAATCCCAAGCCAAAGCCAAATGGGTGTTGTTTTTGGATGCGGATATGCGCCCGGTCGAAACACATTTCCTGAGGGATTATCTGGCCGAAATAAACGCAGACACTGCCGATATTATCTTTGGCGGTTTTACCGTGCCAAATCAAAAACAATCCGCCGAGACCGAGCTACACCGGGCGTTTTCGCAGACATCCGATTGCCTAAGCGCCGACGCGCGCAGCAAAAACGGGGCGCAATATGTGTGTTCGTCAAATCTGTGTGTGCGCACGGGCATTTTGGACGCGGAACCATTTGATACGGGCTTTACCGGCTGGGGCTGGGAAGATAGCGAATGGGCGGCGCGGGTCTCGGCCAAATACCGCCTAAAACATGCGGACATTCCGGCCTTGCACCTTGGTCTGGAAAGCACAGAGACGCTCCTCAGCAGATTTAAAAACAGTGGCGAAAACTATGTCCGTTTCACCCAAGCCCACCCAGATCTGGCCAAGACTTTGAAACTCTATAAGTTAAGCAAAAAACTAGGCCATGTACCGGGGCAAAAATGGATGCGGCCCATGTTGAAATTTTTGGTGCGCACAAGCGCCCTGCCAACCAAATTAAGGCTGATAGCCCTGAAATTGTGGCGGGCGAGCTGGTATGCGGAGGTGATGACATAAGCCAGAATATCCACATAAAAGCCTATGAACCCTCCACGTCCATTGGTGCAAAAATATCGCGCAAGCTTTTACCTTTGCGCGCACGAAGAAATTTGAAGTTTAAACTGGAGCGGCCTTTGGTTAGTTTCACATTTGACGATTTCCCACGCACGGCGCGCTATCAGGGTGGCGATATTTTGGCCATGCAGGGCTGGCGCGCGACCTATTATGTGGCGGCAGGTCTTATGGGCATAGAGAACCACCACGGGCAAAGCTTTCACGCTACAGATGTGCAGCAATTGCACGAATGTGGCCACGAGATTAGTGGGCATACTTATTCTCATTTAGACTGCGCGCAAAGCACGCCCGAGCAGGTCATTGCCGAAACAAAGCGCAACACTGCGGCCTTAAAAGCCATGGGCGTTGACACACCAATTGAGCATTTTGCCTGGCCTTACGGTACAACAAATGCGGCTCATAAAGCCGCACTGGCGAAACGGTTTAAATCAATGCGCGGGGTTAGTTCCGGCGTGCATTACGGCAAGGCTGACTTGAACCTGCTTAAATCGACACCGCTATTTTCCGGACCAGAAACGGACGAAGCGCTTTCACTGCTGCAAGGGCTTAAGAAAAAACCGGGCTGGTTGATTTTCTTCACCCATGATGTGCGCGCCAACCCAAGCAAGTGGGGCATTAGTGGCCGAGATTTTGGCAGAGTTATTGCTGCGGTTAAAGACTGCGGCGCCGATGTTCTCCCCGTTGGTAAGGCACTTGAAAAATTAGAGGGGCACTATGGCTAGGGACATAAAAAACGGCGTATCCATTATCGTGCCAACCTTTAGGCGTGCGAAAGGTCTGCAAATCGCACTGGAAAGTTTGATGAACCAGACGGCTAGTGCATTGACCATGGAAATTATTGTTGCAGACAATGACCCCGCTGGTAGTGCGCGAGATTATGTTGAAAACTTCGCCAAGACGGCAGCGATAAAAACCCATTACTTACACGTGCCCGAACCCGGTGTTTCCAATGCGCGCAATGGCGCACTCAAAGCCGCCAAGGGACGTTATCTGGCCTTTCTCGACGATGACCAACAAGCCTGTGCAGGTTGGTTGCAAACCCTATTGGATATATCCAAAAAATACGAAGCGGCCTTGGCTTTTGTACCGACTCACGCCCGCATACCGGGGTCGTCAAAATTCAATGATTATCTGGTAGACTTCTTCTCGCGCCAAGGCCCCGACTTGACCGAAGGTATTGTTGATGATTTTTTTGGATGTGGCAATTCCCTGCTCGACACCCATTTATGCACATTGCCCGCCCCGCCGTTCAATGTGGACATGAACGAAACGGGCGGCGAGGACGATTTACTGTTTTCAGAACTAAAATCCCAAGGCATAAAAATCGCCTGGTCGCGTGCCGCTAAAGCCAATGAAGATATATTACCCCACCGCGCAACACCCGCATACGTAAAAGTCCGCAGCTTCGCCAACGGCCAAGGCCCAAGCCAGGAATGCGCCGACAACAAAAACTGGCTCGGCGTCGCGAAATGGATGCTGGTCGGCGCAGTACAATACGCGCTCTACGCACCCATGGCACTCCTCACAAAAATAACAGGCAAGCCGTCCTATATCCATTACCTAGCCAAATCCGCAGGCGGCGCAGGCAAAGTCCTCTGGTTCGGCGGCTTCACCCCAAAGCTGTACGGGGCAGCTGTGGTTGAGAATACGGCGTATTAAGGTGGGGGCAAGACCTGCGCTCGCGTAAGCGTTTCTTTAAAGCGGATGACCCGTCTCGCCGCTCCCGTGTATCTGGGAGCGTAGCCTGACACTTGTAAAAATAATCTTTGCTAAATCTAGCCCGATTGTGGTAAGTCCTTGGTCATGGACGCTTCCGAGTAATGGTTAAGATTCTAACGCAGGCCACTATAGCACATTCAGTTTCTCAAACGAAGGCGTCCATACCATTGCCGTAATTAACGTCCATTATGCGGGCTAGCTTTATTGCCAAAAGTATTTCCCAAAGCTGCTTTGGCGCGATAGAGTGGGTTTATGGAACCTATCATATCATATTCAGGGCTTGAGATTTCTCTGGCCGAGCTAATTTTGGGCGCGGCGCTTATGCTTTTGGGCGCGCTGATTGCGATTGCGTTTACCCGCAAGGGCGGGGCACGCATGGATGCATATCTTGGGGATATGAATAAACAGCATGCCGAGCTGCAAGGGCGGTTGTCGCAATACTCCATAGATGCGGCCAAGCGCGAAGCTAATTTACAAGATAATTTGAACCTACGCCTTGACCAAATGACGCAAAATGTCGGGAAATCCCTGAGCGAAACACAAGAGCGCAGTTCGCAAAACCTCAAGGCTTTGCACGAGCGGCTGGCGCTGATTGACCGCGCGCAAAAGAACATTGAAACTCTGTCGAGCGAAGTGTCTGGCTTACAAAGTATTCTCTCTAATAAACAATCTCGCGGCGCGTTTGGCGAGAAGCAAATGCAAGATTTAATTGAAAATTTTCTGCCGCCCAATGCTTATAGCTTCCAAGAAACGCTCTCTAATGGCAAACGGGTCGATGCGCTTATTCATTTGCCGGGCGACCAAGGCCATGTGGCGGTGGATTCCAAATTCCCTATGGAGAGCTGGCGCAGATTAGCGGGCGCAGAAACAGACGCGGACAAACTAACCACCGCGCGCGAATTTCGCCGCGACATAACTATTCACATCAAAGCCATTGCGGGGAAGTATTTAATCTTTGGCGAGACATACGAAATCGCGCTAATGTTTTTGCCGTCCGAGGCTATCTATGCAGAGCTACATACAAACTTTTCAGATCTCGTTGAAAAAGGGTTTGTGCAAAAAGTGATGATTGTTTCCCCCACCACATTTATGGCAACCTTGCACACGATGCGCGCTGTGATGAAAGACGCGGCTATGCGCGAGCAAGCCCATATTATCCAAAAAGAGGTCGGCGTTTTAGCGGATGATGTTAGGCGATTATCAGAGCGCACAACTAAGCTACAAACCCATTTCAAACAGGCTAGCAAAGACGTTGATGATATTCTTATCTCTAGTAGTAAGATTACGGGGCGCGCTGATAAAATTGGTCAGTTAGATCTGCCTACGCCAAAAAATTCTGACCTGCTCGATGATTAGAAATACGTGATTCTTATTCCGGTGACGGTTACCGAGACTCTTAGGTTTTGGTGATAGTGGCCAACGGGAACGCCTTTTGGTGAACCGCGACTATTAACGGGCGGATTATTGTAGAGTGGATTAGCGTTAGCGTAATCCACCATCGGTGAAACACTCAAGGTGGATTACGCGCAAAAGGCGCTAATCCACCCTACAGCTTAGTCTCGGTTACTGACCGTAACCCGGCGTTCCAACATTTCGCTCATGTATTTTTTGGAGTGACATTTTGTTGCTTTACCTCTAGCGTCAGGAAAACCCGCCAAAACCCATTTGGAGATATGTCATATGTTAAATTTACAGAACGCCCACATTAAACCTTTTCGCAAACGTATTTTTGCCAGCGCTGTCTTGAGCGCGGTGCTTTTTGCCGTGCCTGCCCTTGCCCATAAAACATTTTTGTGGCCTACCAAATTTATGTGGCAGCCCGGCGACACGGTAGAGATCGCCCTTACCAGCGCCTTAGCATTCCCTAAATTAGAATTTGGGCCGGGCAAAGACAGGATTGCCTTCAGTTCAGTTGTGCTGGCCGGGCAAGACATTCGTGCGACCACGCTCACAGAAAACAAAACCTATCTCAACATGACATTTAAAGCTGACCATGCCGGCTTTGGTGTAGCCTCTATGAGCAGTAAGACCCGCTCCGGCGCGATCAAGCCCGAAGATACCGAGGGCTATCTGGAGGAAATCGGGGCCAATGCGGCTGTGCGCAAGGCATTTAACGACCTGCCCGGAACTCCGCCCTTGAACAGAAGCTATAACAAGCACACGAAAACATTTTTCTGTGTCAAAACTTGTACCGATGGTGCCAATGCAAAATATAAGCCCGTTGGCCAAAAGCTGGAATTTGTTGCCAGCAAGTCCGGGGACAGAAAATTTGTGCTGTTACTCGACGGCAAGCCGCTGGCGGGGCAAGACGTGGTGGTGTACGATATTGATGACAAGGGTCATAAAACCGTAACGGATAAAAACGGTATGGTGATCGTTGACCACCCCCATTCCGGAGCCGCAATGCTCACAGCGGTGTGGATTACCATGCCGGCTAAACCGGATGGTGTGTATCATTCCGATTATACGGCGCTAACCTTAAAAGTCGCACACTCTCATTAGATTGCGGCTCATTAAATCGCGGTGACCATTTAGGAACTAGGCTTATACCGCCACCAGGCTGGGGAAAATGCGAACAGTTTTGCCGATGTCGCAACAAAAATTACCCAGCTTAAATCATTTTGTTGCAAGATTGTGCTTTCCGACAGGGAAATCATGAGGAATAATATGGTGGATAAAATCACCCAATAATTCTCCACCCCGCCCCGGTACAAGCGCCCAATTGCCAGCAATAATGCAATCAAATATAAAAGCCCAAATAAAACAACCGCAACAATACCCGCAGACAACCAAGTCTCGACCCAGCCATTATGTGCGGTTGGCACGCCCCATTCTAAGCTAAACCGCACCCAGTAAGACGGCCCGTTAAGGTCGTTCCAGAACGTGCCGTAACCATAGCCAAGCAACGGTTTCTCGCGGATGGCTTGTGCCAGAGCGTGCCAAATATCTGTCCGCCCCGTCAGGGTACGCTCCTTACCGATAAGCTCGAACATCATATCGGGCATAAAGATCAACAAGAACGTCATCACCCCAACCCCAATCACCACGCCGTACATGACGGGGACGCGCAATATCGGAAAGCGGCGAAATACCCGGATAACCAAAAAGCCCAAAATCGCCACCAAAGCCGCCAGTAATGCCGCTTTGGAAGTCGACATAATGACCAAGCCGAAACAAAGCACCCCGCCCGGCACCCACAGCCACCAGCGTTTGGGCTGCATGGCAAAAGCGCACATCATCAACGCCAAACCCATAGCCATCCGCACCCCAAATGAGTTCTTTTCCAGCCACGCGCCGCGCCATGCGCCTTGGTGGATTTCTTGCATTTGCCCAAGCTGGGGGACGCCAACGGCCAAGACCAGACTAATGACCGCCGTGACCAAAAACACCAGTGCCAGCCGCTGTACCAATTCGTTCCAATCATAGCGTGCCGCCAGAACCAAGCCAAATAATGTTGTCATTAACAAAGCCACACTGCGCCGTAAAGTCACGTCAGGTTCAATAGACCAGATATAGCTAAGGCCGCACCACAACACGCTGATGACCAATAGCGGGTTAAATACCGCCATACGGACGACCTTGGGCAACCAGCGTAATGTTAATAACATCACCAAAATATAGCCTGGATACCAGAGGTTCCGTGCCAGCATTGATGTAGATGTCAAATCATTTGGATCTGTTAAAATAAGCGCGACCAGTGCCGTAGAAAACTGAAACAACAAAACAAATACAATAATTTCTTCGGTCCAGCGCAACAGGCGCAACCCCATGCGGTTGCGGGCAGCTATGTTATCATAACCGTAATCCAGCGGCGCGCCCGTCAATGTGCCGCCGTAACTCATATACTGCCCCCATAACCGGAATATTGAGGCGGCAAGTCGTTGAGAATAACGCCCGCACACTGCGAAGGCATTGCGCTGATTTTTGTATAGGCATCACCAAGAGCTTTTGACTGGGCTTCCCCGGGAGCGCAGACCAATACGGTACTGTCCGCTAGCGGGCAAATAGCGCCGAGAATATCGGCGCGGTCCAATGCGGGGGTATCCACGAAAATTGCGGCAAAATTTTCACGCAATTTGAGCCAATACCCATGGGCGTTTTGCATATGAACCGCTTGTCCGGGGCGGAATTCTTGCCATTGGAAACAGGTGAATGCAACATTGGCGGAATTGACCACATGCAGGCTCATGAAATGGCTGTCTGTCAAATTTTGACCATCCTTACCCACCATAGACGGCGTCACCCGCCAAAATGGCTGCATACCGAAACTGGCATCGTAGGGGCCGTCCGGGCTACCGTATTTGGTCACGGCTTGCTGCGCGAAGAACCAATTGGCCTGGGCGCTTGATTGGATATCCATATCAACAATGAGCACCTGCTCGCCCGGCGGCAATTGCGCCGCAACCAATAACGCCATATTGCGTGTTACATATGAAGTGCCCACATTGGAAGTTGGCGATGCAAAAGCATAAACGGCTCCATGACCATCGGCACGCCGGCCATGAGACAAGCTTTCCCATGCGGTTTGCAAGCTTTGGTCATTTGAGCCGGCATCCATAAATTCTAAGTGTAAGGTTTTGGATCAGTTGTGCCGAGAACAGGAATATTACCGGACGGCCCAACATGATTTGCAGGCGCGCCTACAGGTGATCCTACAGGTGCATAAGGGTGCGCCGGAGAACTTGCGTACGGATTATCAAGTCCATTGCCGCCCCCATAACTACCATCCGCATAAATTTGCGGTACTTCCATTTCAACAGGTGCAGGCTCCCCGTAAGGACTTGGCGGCTCATATGCCAGTTCGGCGTAACCCGTCCCGCCACCATCATACACATCCGGGCCATAAGCGGCAGGTGCATGATTGGGAGCATAGGCCGGCTCAGGTGCAATATCTGGCGCATAATTCGGCACTGATTCGGGTATATCATTATAATATGCGGGTTCAGTACCCGGCTCTGTTGTCTCGCGAACACGGGTCTGCGCGCCGGGGCCATATAATTTTGGATCCAAAAACACCCTCAGCAAAGCCAACATAAACACACTAAATGTTGCCCCTAGAAAAGCCAAAGCCCGTAGTATTTTTTTCATATTGCGCCCCTTACGTGCCATGGTCGGCGTGGTGATGAATTTAATATGGTCGCTGGAATTCTCAAGTTGTTGTTCATCGACCAAAGCTTCGGTTTCGCGGGCTTGTAAACGCGCCAAACGAGTCTCGACAGTGGTTTTCTCGCGTACCAGATTTGCATATGACGGCCCAATTTCGCGCATCCGCTTGACCTTGGCAACGGCTCCATTGAGTTGTCTTTGCAATGTCACTTCTTGTTCTCGCAAGCTATCAGCCGTCGATTGGAAGGTGTTTCTTTGGGTTAAACCCGACTGATAATTAGGATTGGGGCCGACACGGCGCCCTCCGGACGGCTTACCGCCATTGGCGTTTACTTGTGTGCGCAATTGTTGAATCTCGGCATCTTTCGCCCGAACAACTGTGCTTGTCGGTAAATATTTGGCGAGCAATTGCCGCCGTTCAAGTTCTGCCTGTGCTAATCTTTGCGAACCACGGTCGTCTATATAGAGATCAATTGTTGGCGGCAACTGCCTTAATTGGTCTTCGCTAGCGGCCAAAGCCGCTTCCGAGGCCGCCAAACGCCCTCTGAGTGTATTGAGCTGTGTGCGCAGTAATTCGGCGCGTGTCCGCACGCCGGTTTGCTCGGCTGTAAAATCGGAAATGTTGTTTTTGTTGAGCAATTTTTGAATTTTGGCCTCGATACTGGCCAATTGCTCCTCGGTATCTCTACGACGCTCCGACAAATTGCCAGATTTTTGAATGACAAATTTCCGTTTTCTGAAATTGCTATAAGACGCCATAAAAGCATTGAGCGTCTTTACGGCGACGTCCGGATCCTGGTGTTTATACGACAAATCAACTATTGATGATTTTGGCG
The DNA here is from genome assembly GCA_026982415.1 of Robiginitomaculum sp. Lineage (GTDB taxonomy): Bacteria > Pseudomonadota > Alphaproteobacteria > Caulobacterales > Maricaulaceae > Robiginitomaculum_A. The sequence goes on along the minus strand of JALSHE010000001.1, from coordinate 1,722 downwards.
ACGGCATAACCGCATAAGACGCGTCGACCATTTTGACGATGTCGTTCCAAGGGTCAGTTTTCGCATTTTTCGGAGCCGTAACCCACTTATTATATAGTTTTGGCGCAAACCGCTCGCCGCCGACACCACCATTGGCCTTTGAACTGATCATTGTATTGATGACTTCATCCAAAATAGCCGAATTTTTGATAATGCCAACTTCCGTCAAAGTCACCTGATCAGAGGTAATGGAAAGTGGACTGTTAAAATTGGCACTGCCTGAAACCGGATTGTAAACATACTCAACCAATATCCGCCCCTCGGCCATATATTGACGTTTGACATCCTTGGTAAAGTAGAAGCTCAAGCCGACCAAAATAAATATAAGCGGAATTGCCCAGAGCATCTGTTTCAAAAACGCACCGGGTATGGCGCGAAGGCGAATACCACTGCCGTTTCCATCATAGCCTGCGCCACCAGTATTGCCTGCATATTGACCGTATTGGGCCATACTTATCCTCACATAAACAAATTCGTTAACGCACTTGAACGGCTAAAATTTAATATTTCCTTAGCCATTTTTGTTAACTGTTGAAAAAACACATTAAGTTTCAGATTAAGGTTGGTAAATATGCGCAATATTGGAAAAAATGGCCTAATCACAGGCATTATGGCCATTTCTTTAGCAAGCACGGCAGGCTGTAGCGCCAATTCAAATACCCATCCCTATAACAAAACGAATCAATTTCAGGCAAAAAACGTGCATCCTGTTAACTATAACTCGGGACGGATGGTTCAAAACCGCAATATTAACAGCCGCCAACTACGCGCACCGAATCGCTCTGCAAACCGCTACGGGATCGCGAATGTGAATACTGGTGCCGTTCCGCCGCCTGGCCCTTACGATATGTTCCAACAGTGGGTCGATTATGAACCTCAGTATAAATTATTCCCCGGCGATCAAATTGATGTTGTCGTCCAAACTGCACCGGAATTATCCCGCACCCTTACCGTCGCACCGGACGGGCGCATTTCAATGCCTTTGGTTGGTACTATTATGGCGGCGGGGCGATCAATTCCGTGGCTTGAACAAGCCATTCGCGCCGAACTTGCCAAACAGTTGGTCGACCCAACAACGGCTATAACCAGCCGTGCATTTGCCCAACAAAGCATATATGTGGGTGGTCAAGTGACCCAGCAAGGTACCTATGCCCTGAGCGGACCTATTGGTTCGTTAGAGGCCATCATCATGGCTGGTGGTTTCCTACCATCCGCCAAAACCCGCGAAGTGGCTATTTTACGCCGTGCGCCGAACGGCGGCTTGATGATGCGGGTGATCGACCATAAACGCGGCCTGCAAAATGTCCGTTCCTACGCAGACAATATGCAGCTAAGGCGCGGTGATATTATTTTCGTGCCGCGCAACAGTCTATCCGAAATTGGTATATTCGTACAACAAATCCGCGCCGCCATTCCTGTTGACCTCAGCCTAAGCTATAATCTGGGCAACAATTTCAGTAATAACACAACGCCGTAGGTTTTGAAGTTTTCGGCGCGCTTCACGGATTTCACTGTCAGAGTTATCCGCTTCCCCCATAGGCTTAGAACGGTTTTCGTTAATTGGGTTCACTATGGACTTGTCCCGGTTTAGTTCCGGGTTGTTATGAGTAATAACAGCCATCAAGGAGAACTATTATGGCCAAGCAACATACCAAAGCATTTCAACAAGAAGCCGTGCGCATT